>CAYJFO010000007.1:0-14044 GCA_964369645.1 uncultured Oscillospiraceae bacterium
TTAAACAAATAAAGTTGGAATACAACTTTACCGACGGACGAATTATATTACAAGGTAATAAAACTATTAGAGGCAAACGCAAAAAAGCGGATTATCTTCTATATTATAAACCAAACCGACCGATAGCTATTGTCGAAGCGAAGGACAATAAACATTCGGTTTCATATGGTATGCAACAAGCGATAATATATGCGCAGATGCTAGATGTGCCTTTTGCATATAGTTCTAACGGCGATGCTTTTCAAGAGCATGATTTTCTCACAGGGAAAGAACGAACGTTAGCGTTGAGCGAATTTCCAACCCCACAAGAATTAATAGCCCGTTTTGAGGCTAACGCTAATGGTGGCAACGGCATCTCGGAAAAAGAAAAAACAATTATTAATCAACCGTATTATACAAGCCAAAACACTTATGATCCGAGATATTATCAACGAAACGCAATCAACCGCACAGTAGAAGCAATTGCAAAAGGGCAACAACGTCTGCTTTTGGTTATGGCTACCGGCACGGGAAAAACATACACAGCTTTTCAAATCGCCTATCGTCTATTAAAAAGCGGATTAAAGAAGAAAGTTTTGTTTTTAGCCGACAGAAATCTCCTTGTTGATCAATCTATTCAACAGGATTTTGCACCGTTTGAAAAAACAATACACAAAATAAATTTTGCCAAAGACGACCCTGTGACGATAACATCCTATGAAATATATTTTTCGCTCTATCAACAACTTGCCGGAAACGAGGAGCAAGATGAAGATGCTACGGAAGAAGATACAACAGAGCGTTTTGCAAGCTTATTTAACAAAGACTTTTTTGATTTGATTATTGTTGATGAGTGTCATAGAGGTTCAGCCAAAAAAGATAGCAACTGGCGAAAGATACTTGAATATTTTTCATCTGCTACACAAATAGGTATGACAGCAACACCAAAAGAAACAAAGTATGTTTCAAACATAGATTATTTTGGCGAACCTGTCTACACGTATAGTCTGCGTGAGGGTATAGATGATGGTTTTCTTGCTCCGTTTAAAGTTATAAATATTAAAACCAACATCGGGGACGGTTGGCGACCGTTCAAGGGACAACTTGATAAATACGGAAACGAAATTGAAGATAGGATTTATAACAACAGCGATTTTGATTATAACCTTGTTCTTGAAGACCGGAACTTAACTGTCGCAAAAGAGATAACCGATTATTTGAAAAGCTCTGACAGAATGCAAAAAACAATTGTATTTTGTGCAACAGAAAAACATGCAGAGCGAATGAGAATTGCTTTAAACAATCTTAACGAGGATATGTCCAAGGAAAACCCCGACTATGTCGTTAGGATTACGGGGTCTGATACATACGGAAAAAGCAAGTTGGAATACTTTATTTCTGTTTCTTCCCCCTACCCTGTTATAGCAACAACCTCTAAATTGCTTTCTACGGGCGCAGATTGTAAAATGACAAAACTCATTGTTCTTGATGAAATGATAGGCTCAATGACAGAATTTAAACAAATTATCGGTCGAGGGACAAGGATTAGAGAAAAAGAAAACAAAACCCATTTTGTTGTAATGGATTTTAGGAACGTTACAAGATTGTTTGCAGACCCCGATTGGGACGGACCGATTGAAATACACGAAGGTTTTGATCCAAACGCAAAACCTAATGATAAAACCGAACCTACGAGCAGAGGAGAACCTTCTCAGCTTCCTGTGGTAGAAAAACCTATAGTTGACAAAAACGGCTGTCGCGTTGAAGTGTTCGGCAAGATAGTTTCGGTTTATGATGTTGATGGCAAGTTGTTGCGACAAGAAAGTATTGTTGACTATACAAAATCAAACATCGTTGGGCAATACGCTTCTCTTGACAACTTCATAAATAAATGGACAGTTGAGGAAAAAAAAGAAGTTATTAAAGATTTGTTGCTTGAACAAGGAATAGATCTCGAACTTATGAAATCGGAACAAAATATGACCGATGTAGATGATTTTGATTTTATTTGTCATGTAGCATTTAACAAAAAACCTTTAACTCGAAAAGAGCGAGCAAACAGCGTTAAAAAACGAGATTTTTTAAGCAGATATAACGGGGTTGCAAGGCAAGTTCTTGAAGAATTGTTGGACAAATATTTGGATATAGGCATTTATAATATTGAAAAACTTGAAGTTTTAAAGCTTAATCCATTTGATAAAATAGGAACACCTTCTAAAATAGCAACCTACTTTGGCGGCAAAAACGGTTATTTGAAAGCAGTTAATGAACTTAAACAAGAACTATATAAGGCGGGATAATATAATATGAGCGGATTATCAAACTTCGTTAAACGAATACGAGATATTATGCGAAACGACCCCGGTATCAACGGCGACGCACAACGCATTGAACAGATGGCTTGGATGTTGTTTTTAAAAGTCTATGATGCAAAAGAACAAGATTGGGAGTTTGAAGAAAAAGACTATCAATCTATTATTCCCGATAATTGTCGTTGGTGTAATTGGGCAAGAGATAACCGCTCCGGCAACGCTATGACCGGCGACATTCTTTTAAACTTTATAAACAACACGTTATTTACAACGCTTAAACAATTAGAAGTAAACAAAACAACGCCTATAAAAAAAGCTATAGTTAAATCAACGTTTGAAGATGCTAACAACTATATGAAAGATGGCGTTTTGTTAAGGCAGATTATCAATATTATTGACGAACTGGAGCTTGACGACTACGAAGAAAGCCACGCTTTCGGCGTTATATATGAAACTATATTAAAAGAGCTTCAAAGCGCCGGATCTTCCGGCGAATTTTATACACCTCGTGCTGTTACCGATTTTATGGCGAAGATGATTAAACCACAGATTGGCGAAAATGTTGCGGACTTTGCATGTGGGACAGGGGGATTTTTAACGAGTTGGCTTTTCGAGCTTTCAAAGTTGATTAAAACAACGGAAGACCAAGAAAAATACAGCAACTCTATATATGGTGTTGAAAAGAAACAATTTCCGTATATGTTAAGCATAACAAATATGTTGTTACATGGCATTGATGTGCCAAAAATTTATCATGGAAATTCTTTGACAAATGATGTTCTCAACTATACAGAGGACGACCAATTCGAAGTTATTTTAATGAACCCACCGTATGGCGGCAACGAAAAAGAGAGCGTTAAACAAAATTTTCCGTCCGATCTCAGAAGCAGCGAAACTGCTGACCTTTTCATGTCGGTCATAATGTATCGCTTAAAGAAAGACGGACGTTGCGCAATAATCTTGCCGGATGGCTTTTTATTTGGAACAGACAACGCAAAGATTAATATCAAACAAAAGCTGTTGTCCGAGTTTAACCTACACACGATTATACGTATGCCACACAGCGTTTTTGCTCCGTATACCTCTATAACGACCAACATTCTCTTTTTTGATCGCAAAGAACAAACAAAAGAGACTTGGTTTTATCGTCTTGATATGCCCGATGGTTATAAGAACTTCTCCAAAACAAAACCGATGAAGTTAGAGCATTTCGCCCCTGCTATTGAATGGTGGGAAAATCGCGAGGAAATCAACATTGACGGCTTTGATAAGGCGAAAAAATACACGGCGGATGAGATTATAGCGAGAAATTATAACATTGACCTCTGCGGTTTTCCGCATGAGGAGGAAGAAATATTACCGCCCCACGAGCTTATACATCACTATCAAGAGAAAAGGGCGAGCCTAAACACCGACATCGACCGCATACTTGGGCAAATTTCCGATATGCTTGGCATCAGTACGAGCGAGGAGGACAGCCAATGACCGCACAGCAATTGAAGAACTCGATATTGCAGATGGCGGTACAGGGCAAACTCGTGCCGCAAGATCCGACCGATGAGCCTGCAAGCGTACTGATAGAACGAATTAGCGCCGAAAAAACACAGCTTGTGAAAGAGAAAAAGATTAAGAAAGAGAAAAGCCCCTCACGCATTTTTCGTGGTGAGGATGGCTTGTTTTATGAAGAAGTCGGCGATGAGGTGAAGTGTATTCATGAGGACTTGCCGTTTGATGTGCCCGAGAGTTGGGAGTGGGTGCGACTTGGTGGTATTATTTCTTTGACGTCTGGGCAAGACTTAACACCCGAAAAATACAACGCATCCAATAATGGCATACCATATATCACTGGTGCAAGCAATATTGAAAATGAAAAAGTCATTATTAATCGTTGGACAGAGTTTGCACGCTCGAAAGCTTATAGGGGAGATTTGCTTCTGACCTGTAAAGGAACTGTAGGCACAATGGCATTTCTCGAAGAAGATGAAGTGCATATTGCAAGGCAGATTATGGCTATATCTACGTATTCTGTGGTTAATCTAAGTTATCTTAAAGTTTTCTTGCATTCTTTTGTTACTGTCTTAAAAGCAACAGCTAAGAGCATGATACCCGGAATATCAAGAGATGATGTAATAAGTATTTTTTGCTCCCTCCCTCCCCTCGCCGAGCAACAACGCATAGTAGATAAGTATAATGAACTGCTACCGTCTATTGAGAAATATGACACCGCTCACAGCAAAATTGAAAGGCTTAACAAGAACTTCCCCGAGCAGTTAAAGAAATCGGTGTTGCAATGGGCGGTTGGGGGAAAACTTGAGGAGCAAGACCCGACAGACGAACCTGCGAGTGTGCTTGTCGAGCGTATTCGGGCGGAAAAAGAGCAACTTGTCAAAGATGGCAAAATCAAAAAAGATAAGCAAAGCTCCACCATCTACAAGAAAGACGGTTCCTACTTCGAGCGCACAGGCGGCACAGAGCGGTGCATTGATGAGGAGATACCGTTTGATATTCCCGAGAGTTGGGAGTGGGTGAGGTTGTCGGAAATATCTAATTTCATTGGTGCCGGAGGAGATAAGCCTACTGTATTCAGCGAAGATAAAAACATCAAATGTCAAATACCTATTTATTCTAATGGAGAGAAAAATAAGGGGCTGTACGGATTTACCGATTTTGCACGAATTAGTGAGCCAAGCATAACAATTTCGGGAAGAGGTACAATCGGTTTTTCATGTATTCGATATGAGCCTTATGTTCCTATAGTTAGGCTAATTTCTATTACACCAAGCAAAAACATATCAATTAAATATCTGTATTATGTATTTTGTATACTATTTGAAAAAGGGGTAGGGACAAGTATTCAACAGTTGACCGTGCCAATGATAACGCCTAAACTCATCCCCCTCCCGCCACTCGCCGAACAGCAACGCATTGTCGATAAGGTGGATGAGGTTTTGGGGTTGCTAACGTCTCGGAGATTTCCGCACAAAGTGGATTAATAAACAAAAGACTAAATAAATCGTATATCGAACAATGCGGAATTATCGACTTTGAGAATATGCGAAAAAATCTTCGCTATTTGATGAAGTATATTCCAAAGTCATATTTGAAAGCGGAGTTTTACATAAGAGAGCATCAAGACAGAGAGGTTATAGCAAAGCTTAAAAGCAAGGTGCTCTTTCGATCTGTGATGGGCAAAAGGTGCAAAAAGTATCCAAGATGATTTATCGGGTAGCGATTTAGTCACTTATATGGAAATAATGATACGCATAACAACAAAGTAAAACAAATCAATTCTTAATATGGATTAAAACAAAAGGAAATAATGAAAGGTTGGTATTAGAAATGCAGAATTCTTATTTTGATGGTGGGTTATTAAGTTGGATAGGTTGGAATATACTAGGTTTTTTAGTCACAACTTTTACACTAGGCATATGCTATCCTTGGGCACTTTGCATGGTATATGGTTGGAAAATAAATCATACTGTTGTCGAAGGTCGCAGATTAAAATTCACAGGTTCAGCTATCGGCTTATTTGGTAATTGGATTAAGTGGGTTTTACTATGCATAATTACGCTAGGAATATATAGCTTTTGGTTGTTTATATCTTTAGAAAAGTGGAAAGTTAAGAATACTACATTTGCAAATTAATCAAACTTGCCCTAAAAAGACGAATCAGAAATGGTTCGTCTTTTTTAATATAAAAAAAATCGAAAGGAAACCACAATGTCCACCAACAAGAAATACTATAAATGCCGGTAAGAGTTATGATTGTGTTATGATTGTGTTGTGGTTATGGAGGATACGGGGGCGAGGTTTATGGAGTTTATGGTGGAAATTGGGAAAAACAAGAGTTTGGATAGTTTGCTAACTGTAAAACTCTTTTATAGTTTGTTATAATAAACTATAAAAATTTTTGAAAGGATTTATTTCTTCCACTCGTATTACAAGTGAAAAGGCAAGAAAACCTTTATCTTTATTAATTATTTGGAGGAACTTATCATGAAAAAAATCATTACTTTAGGACTTACAGCAGCACTTGTATTATCGGTAGGAGGGGCAACAGCTTTGGCGGCAACACCAAGGGGAGGTGCAAACTATACCGACACCGATGGCAACGGAGTTTGCGATAATATCGGCACATATTCAAACTTTGTTGATAAAGATGGCGATGGAATTTGCGATAACACAGGGCTGAACATCGGAATGGGCAGAGGCAAAAATGGTGGTCGTTTCGCAGATAATAACGGCGACGGTGTAAATGACAATATTGGCAGTGGAAATGGTGGTTATTTCACCGACACTGATGGTGATGGCGAATGCGACAATATTGGAACAAGGCAAGGACAAGGAAAAAATCAGGCACAAGGCAAAGGCAGAAATAGATAATTAAGGAGCGACTTATGAGAGATGAGCAGGACTTAAAACTTGCCATAGAGACTTATGCGGATACGGTAAAAAGAATTTGTGTAGTTTATCTTAAAAATATGGCAGATACAGAGGATATTTTTCAAAATGTCTTTATAAAATATTATAAAAGTTCTGTTCATTTTGAAAGTGACGAACATAGAAAAGCGTGGTTTATTCGTGTTACCATTAACGAATGTAAAGACCTTGTTAAAAGTTTTTTTCGTAAAAACTCAGTGTCTATTGATGAAATTTCTGAAATTAAGACGGAAACGGATTTTAACGAAAATGAATATGTAAGAGAAGCTGTTCTTAAATTACCCGAAAAGTATAAAATTGCAATTTATTTGCATTACTTTGAGGGATATTCAGCTGTGGAAATCGGAAAAATCTTGAATAAGAATGTAAATACAATATATACTTTGTTCGCTCGTGGCAGAGAACAGCTCAAAAACGCTTTAGGAGGTAGTGAGCATGAATGGTAAAATTAAAAACGCTTTTTTGGAAATTCGTGCTGACGAACACTTAAAAAGCCAAACTTTTGAAAATATCACAGCGAAAAAAGCAAAGAAACATATTCCTTTAGGATATAAACTCGCACCTATTATGGCAGTGTTTGCTTTGTTTATCTCATACAATGCGTACTTTACTCCCGTTTCTTTTATCAGCATTGATATAAACCCTTCAATCGAACTTTCGGTCAATACTTTTGATAGAGTTATCGGCGTTTCTGCCAGTAACGAAGATGGCGAGGAAATTATAAACTCTGTAAATCTTAATAACTTAAACTATGTCGAAGCATTAGAAATGCTTGATGATACAGAAAGTTTTATTAATTTTACCGACAGCTATACTGAAATCACAGTTGTATCAGATAATAGTGATGAAATTATTGCAAGCATCGAAAGTTGTGATTTTAACAATCAAAATATGTCTTTCCACTCAGCAAATATGGAACTGAAAGAACAGGCTTTAGAAAATGATATATCTTTCGGAAAGTATCGCGCATATTTAGAACTTTTAGAGATAAATCCAAATGTAAAGATTGAGGACATTGCTAATTTGCCGATGAAAGTAATTAGCGAGATGATAGAAAACGATGGAATTTTAGATGAAGATATGCTCTCACAAGGGTACGGAAACGGAAGCGGAAATGGTCAAAACCAAGGTGGTGGCAACAACAAAGGAAATCAAAACAAAGTTCCTATGAAATCATGAGAACCAATTCAAATAAATACATTATCACTACCTGCATTATATGAATAACCTACTCTAAATCTTGTTTTTCGATAACAAATAGACGTGCCTCGCTATCATCTACAAAGGTTGTTGGTGTGTTCCACACATCTTCGGTTAAAACTATATTTTCAACTCCTAAAGCTTCCAGGGCATCTAATGAATAGGTATATCCGATACTGTCCTCAGCTTTTGTGTCAAACCTTTCTTCCTGCCCAATAATTGTTATTTCTTGGTTTACACCAATTTTTTTATAAAACTCATCTTCTCTTTCTTTAGAAGCTTTCAGATATTCATCTAATATAGCTTTTTGTTCTGCCGGTATTCCCTCGTATGCTTCATCATCTTGCGTTGCTCCTCCGTGAAATCCTAACAGTGAATCCGGAGTAAGATATAGTGTCTTGGCAGCAAGTGCGACATAGTTAGCGGCAGAAGAAAATGCCGTGTTTCTGATTTCTACATCTAATTCTTTTTCGTAGATAAAATCACCAAAGTCCATGCCATTATTTATTTCCCCACCCAAAGAGTTAAGTACAATTCGGCTTGTATCTTCGGTATAAAGTTCTTTTACTTTTTGGATAGAATCCTCATGAATATCGCCGTTATAATAGATGTAATCCCCCTCAACATAAACCTCTGCTGCAATTAGAGGGGCTATCATTTCGCCTTGGTTTTCGGTGTTATCTACCTGTTCAACAGGTTGTTCACTATTAGATGAGTTTTGATTTTCTGGGGTTGGTGACTGTGAGTTCAAGTTTTGGTCGATATTATTGCTACAAGCCGCTAATGTTGCAGTTGCTAATAAAGCAACTATCAAAGTTTTGATAGCTTTATTTTTCATAATAATTCTCCATTCCGCCGTTTATCTTCGGCATAGTATATATTTTTTGTTACACTCATTTGGTGTAGTTATTACTTTTCTTCTGTTGCCATAGCTACAGACACATCTTTGAAGCCGAGTGCGGTTTCAAAATAAGCTACCACTTCATCCTCTGTGGTGCATTTTTCTAAATCTTCACTTATTACAACATTAACATTTGCATTTACTATGTTTTCATCCTTTGGTGTAAATGTTACCATAAAGCTGTAGCTGTTATCAAATGTATAAAGATATGTTACAGTATTATCTAAACCTTCGCAAATAAAACTATCTTCATGATAGAGAATATTTGTTGCAGCAAGAGCCGTTGCACCATTCATTGCATTGATTTGAGATGGCAAAATAGGTGCAAATCTGCCCTTCAATATTTTTTCAATATCACTTGGCAAGCTCATATCTTGGGTCATGTTTTTAAATACAAGCTCATCTAAATTTCCAATAATAAAAACTGCTTTTGGCTGGCTATAATTTCCCTTTCCAATCCCAATTACAATTTCATTGATTTCAGGACTTGCACTGTATAAGGCAACAAACTCCTCGCATTCCGCCAAGGTATCCACTTCTGAAATTAAAAACAAGCCATTATCTTCAAAATCCAGTCTGATTTCAGCTGTTTCTGTTGTATTCATACAAGCGGTTAGGCTAAACACCATTACTGTCCCAATTATTGCTGATAAAGTTTTCTTCATCATTTACTTCTCCTTGTTATATAAACAATCTCTACCATCCTCATTATACACCACTTCGCAGTTAGTTTCTATCGTTATCTCTCTTTCTCTTGAATTTACCCTTAATCGCGCAGCTCCTTGTTTTTTCGTATAGTACATTGCATAATTCGTGCGTTTGTCATATACTTAATCATAAAGAGTGGTTGTATGGCTACAACAACCATTAGCATTCACATGGACGAAAAAGTTAAAAAAGATTATAAGTTGGTGATTAAATGATTTTTGATAATATTTTAAATTGCGATATTTACCGCGGCATGAATAAAGATCTAGACATTGCTTTTGATATAGCAAAAACTTTATCTGAGAACTCAGAAATCGGAAAAATTATTGTAAACAATAATTTGTATTATATGATAATGGAAGTTGACACTGTAGAAGAAACAGATAAAGAATTTGAGACACATAATCATTATGCAGATTTTCAGTTTATTTTAAAAGGCGACGAAAAAGTGAATTTTATAAGCCCTCAAAATTTAGAGGTAAGTACAATTTATAATAAAGAGAACGATTGTCAGTTTTACTCTTATAAAAACAGTAATGGACTAATTGTAAGTAAAGGCGAGTTTTATATCGTTTTTCCTCACGAAGCACATATGCCCACTTGCAAAAATGTGTACTCTAGTGTAAAAAAAGCGGTTTTTAAAGTAAAAATAAATTGAGACGATAGTAAATTACTATAAATGATGTTTTTTGCAAAAATTTTATAGAGCCAATTTACAAAGCTTTTCATACTCTTTATAAATGCTCCAAATTTCCAGTATGTTGATATGTTGGCTTTAAATATTCAGTATGGTAAAATGCGCCATGGAGCAAACTCCTCAAACTCCTAAAAGTTAGTTGTGAATTCGATTCTCACAAAGGGACCCATTCAAAATCCTAAACACGCATTTACCGACTTAGTTTATACTAGGTCGGTATTATTATGTTGAATTTTATATTGTATCTATATTGGACAGTCATGCTAGAAACAAAAAAGTGCTCCGTTTCAGAAGCACTTCTGTTGGTTTATATTGTTACTTATAACAGCAATAAATCATCAGCTAGAAAGCTTTTGCATTTAAAAACATCATCACATAAAATTTCCGCCATTTTTTCCGGCTATTCAAAACAAGGACTATGTGTGGAATTGTGGAAAGTATAGAACCCCTATACAAATTTATTCTCATGTAGTTTTTTATTGGTGATTTTTAGCAAAACAAGCCCAACTACTACCGCACAAAGCTCTGCAAACGGAACACTAAGCCATATCCCGTTTATTTCCAAAAACATAGGCAAAGCAAATATACCGATGCTAACAAAAATTAAACCTCTGCTTGCCGCCACCAATACCGATTCGAACCCTTTTCCTATAAAGGTGAAATATCCCGAATTCAAAATATTGAACCCCGACAACAAAAATGAAAATGCATATAGCCTGCCGCCCGATACAGCAAGTTCTATTAGTTCGGGATTGTCTTTTATAAATAAGCCAACAAGAAATTCTCCAAAGAAAAAGAGGAGCGAGAACAATAATGCACCAAAAATAAAATTGCAGATATATGAGGCTTTCATAATTTTTTTTACTCTTTGGTAATCATTCATACCAAAGTTATAACTTACGATTGGTCCAATACCGTCAGAAATTCCGAACAATATCATACTTCCAAGCATACCAACATAACTTATTGCAGTAAATGCCGTTACGCCTCCCGCTCCTGAAATGCTCATAAGCGAAACATTAAACAAAAATGTGGTAACAGCACTGGATAGCGAATTTATGCCCTCTGAACTTCCGTTGTAAAGAACAGAACCAATACTTTCCGTTTTAAACCTACCTGTGAATACATTTATGACATTTTTTCTGTTTAGCATTGGTGATATAACAAACAACAGCGAAGAGCTAAAAGCAATCCCCGTTGCGAGCGCCGCACCCATTACCCCCAAATCAAACTTTGCGATTAAAAGATAATCAAGCGTTACGTTTACGATTACGCTAAGTATTGAGCCGTATAGATATCGTTCGGGTTTTCCGACAACTCTTGATAAAAACCCGAAATACTGCATAATGCAAACAGGCAAAGCAAAGATAGAAATAATCTTAATGTAAGTAGATACATCAGCCAAGAGTAGTTCATCAGATCCTAAAATCCTTGCTATAGGCTCATCTAAGGTTAGACCTGTAATTGTTATTGAAATTGCAAGTACTGATATTATTCTAAAAAAGGTTACAAAAGAATTCTGTGCCTTTTCGGTATCTCCGGCACCAAGGCTTATTCCAATATAGCTTTGTGACCCGATACTTATTACCATAGCAACTCCGAAAATAATAGACAGAAAAGGTCCCGCAATATTTACGCTTGCCAAAGCATTTGGCCCTACAAAGTTTCCGACAAAAATACCGTCAATCATGACTTGAACACCCGAAATCATCATCGCAATCACAGCCGGAAAGCAGTATTTTATCATTAAATTAGGAATACTTTGTGTTCCTAAGATGTTTTCTTTGCATGTAGATTTGCTACTCATTCTTCCCCCATTTTGTTTTCATATTGTTTAATCATTATTTTATCAGTCGGTTTACAAAAAGGCATAGTCTCGGCTTTGAAGGAACGAAAACACCTTTGTAAAACCATCTCTTGATATAATTTAGCGGCATGTCATTGTTTCAATGCGTGCCGCTTTATTTCTACCTTCAACTTGGTTTTATGCGTCCATTTTTTTTATGTAGTTACCCATAACATCCGGTCCTTGGCTTAAAATTAAAAATGCATTTTCGTCATGTCTTTTTACAATTGCTCGAAGAGCAGATATTTCATATTTTGATATTACGGTCACCAAGATTGTTTTATCCTCCATAGTATATGCGCCTTTACCATGCCACATAGTAACACCACGCTCCATGTCATCAACTATCGCTTTGGAAAGCTCGTTGCTTGTAGTAAAGATTATTGCCATGATCCTTATATTTTGAGCATGGAATTTATCTACGACAATTGAACAGATAAAAGCAACAATTACCGAGTAGATAGCGGTTGATAGGTCAAACAAAATGCTACAGACAAGGTAGATAGCCGAGTTAACATATATGGAAAATAATCCCACAGAAAAGTTCTTGTATTTTATTGTGAAATACATAGCCAAGATATCAATACCACCTGTAGAAGCTCCAGCCAAAAGAACGATACCTATCCCGGCGCCTGTTAAAGCGCCCCCTACTAATCCGTTGGCAAGGATATCCTGCATTATCGGAACTGTCGGAGGAGTGAGCAGCGTGAAGAAAAACGTTTGTATCGCTATGCAAAATATCGTTCTAATTAAAAATGCTTTTGACATACTTTTATATGCAAGTATGAATAACGGAATATTTATTAGAAAGTTTAAAACACCGGCAAGCTGTATGTTGGCAGGTACGTAAATTGAAAGTAGATCCACAATAATATACTGCAGCACCTGTGATGTGCCAAGCACACCACCACTGTTTAACTGTGCCGGAAGTATAAAGTAGGTAGTTCCAATACAAAAAAGTGCGCTGCCAAATGTCAATAATAAAAAGTTTTTTACAGCACCCGTTACAGTAGTTGTTCTCAAAAATATTTCCTCCATAATTCTGGCAAACATAACAAAAAAACAGCTTGTGATTTGCTATATTAATACAATTTAAATGTTAGTATGATTAGCTTTTATATTGCTAGACGAGCAATTATAACATGCCCTGTTATAAAGGTCAATTTAAATATCACTATATAAAATCGTACTAAACCTTTCGAAGTTCCATCATGTCAAACAGCACAAGCCCTACTTGCAACTAGTAAACGCCAAATTTATTTAACATCCGAAACATTTAATATAGGGTCATAAAAATAGACTATGACGAAATACATCAAAAAGTAATGACTTTGCACAAAAACAACGCAAAGCCATTACTTTTTTATAGCCACTATTCTTTTTCGATAATCTCTTGTTCTCTTATAAAAGTTGAACTGTTTTCGCTAACATCAATCAAATTGTCAACAATAATCAAAGTCTTATATTTGCAATTAGCCATTTTGTTCTACGTCTCGTTCTAAAATAGAACCATCAACAGCGCTAATGTTGTACTCATATTCCGTACCGCCAACGTTCCATTCAACTTCGTACTCGGGGCGCCCATCATCATAATCAAATTCGCATTTAATATACGTTACATCGGAAGCATTTGTGCTCGCGTCCTCAAGCGCAATACTTTTTGCTTGTTCTTGAGTGATATATTCAGATGAATCAATAGAAGCATTTGCACCATTGTTTGGCGTTGGCGCTTGTGAGCCAGACATATTGCTTTCGATGTCGTGGTCAAAACTTCTTATGTCGCCTGTTACGGCATCTATTTCATAGTCATACTCTGTAGAATCGTTCCAAAATTCAACTTCATATTGCGCAACTCTATCGTCAAAATCAAGTTTGCTAAAGGCGAAAGAGGCTTCGCTTTCGCTAAGTCCCGCGTGCTCTAACGCGATTGCCTTTGCTTTTTCTTCGCCAATATAGTTTTG
>CAYJFO010000007.1:14144-34549 GCA_964369645.1 uncultured Oscillospiraceae bacterium
GCGTGCTCTAACGCGATTGCCTTTGCTTTTTCTTCGCCAATATAGTTTTGATTCGATTGTGTGGCATGTACTAATACCCCTCCCGTGACAGCGCCGATTATTAATACACAGCATATTACTAAACCTAATAACTTGAATTTTTTGTTTGTTTTCATAATGAAAAACCTCGCTTTCTTTTTGTGTAGTATAAAAGTATTGTAATGTAGAAAAATTAAAGTAACATTAAAGCTGTGAACTTTATTTTAAAAAGTTTATTTTAAATAAACTTCCTTCACCCAGCTCGCTGAGTAGTTCAATTTTGCCATGATGTAACTGTGCGATTTGTTTTACCATAGCAAGCCCCAAACCCATATTTCCGTGCTTAGGCGAACTTCTTGAAGTGTCTACACGATAAAACCGTTGCCAGATTTTTTCATGATGCTCTTTTGATATTCCGATACCGTTATCTTTTACAGATAAAATAATTTCTTTGTCATTTTCACAAAGCGATACTTCTACGCTTCCGTTTTCTTTTCGGTATCTAAAAGCATTACTTATTAAATTGCTAAGCAGCCTTGAAAACATATTTTCGTCAAAATTCCCTTTAATATTCGGAATAATATTACTTTTTAGTTCTATGCCAAAAGGCGCTATTAGTTTTTGTTCATTGCATATTTCTTCAACAAGACTGCTTAAATCAACACACTTTAGCTCTGCCTTTTCTATACCGCTGTCAAGGCGGGTAAGGTTTAATAATTCAGATATGAGTTGCGAGATTTTTCCAGCTTGCCTTTGAATTGTTTCAAGCGCATCTTGCTTGTCTTCAAGTGATATATTTTCGCCAAGAGCATATTCGCATTGGGCTAGAATTACCGCTGTAGGTGTTCTTAGCTCGTGTGAAACATCAGAGGTAAATTGTTTTTCTGTTTCAAACGATTTTTCTAAGCGTGTAAACATATTATCAAATACATTCGCTAATTTTTGGATTTCAAAGCTTTCATTTTTTAAATTTATGCGTAACGAAAGATCTTCGTTTACACTAATTTCTTCGGCAATATTAACTATCTTATCTATTGGTTTAAATGTTTTTCTTGCAACTAAGTAACTTCCGATCGCACCAATCAAGACTATCAAAGGCAATGAAAACAAGGCTATTGTTAAAATGTTGTTGGTTGTGTTTGCTACCGCGTCAACCGCAATTACACCTCTAACCCACATGGGATAACGATAATCTTCTACAGGAGAAAGTATATCGAAAATGTAATATAACGTTCCCTCTATAGTAACTTTGTTTGTTTGTTTATCGCTAAAAGGTATTTCTTTAATAAATTCCTCAGGAAAGTTTCCCGCCACAAGTTCGCCATTCTGTGTATATATTAAGGTGTATACGCTTTCTTTAAATAAATCAACATCGTCAAGATCAAGCTTTCCATCGTCAAACTCAAGCTCGTTTGCATTATTGCTGACAATCTTTAAAAGCTGTGTTTTGCTGTTTGACAAAACGACATTTTCACTTATGACAAGCATTAAACTCATTAAACTAACAGCCATAAAAAGCATGAGTGCTGTTGTCCATAACGCAAGCTTTAATTTTGTCGATATTTTTTTCATAGCGCCTCCCTTATAACATATCCACTTCCCCTTACAGTATGAAGCAGTTTTTTATCAAACCCACTATCAACCTTTTTTCGTAGATATCTTATATATACATCGACAACATTTGTTCCGCCTTCATAATCGTAGTTCCAAATATGATTTTCAATTTTTTCTCTAGATAATACAACGCCAACATTATACATCATATATTTTAAGATTTGATACTCTTTCGCCGATAGGCTAATTATAGTTTCGCCACGCTTAACAATGTGCGAGCTTATATCAAGCGTAAGATCACAAACTGTTAAAACATTAGTTGTTTTTCCCGCTTTTACCCTAGTCATAACACGAATACGTGCCAGAAGTTCTTCAAAGGAAAAAGGCTTTACTAAATAATCATTTGCGCCCAAATCAAGCCCCCTAACCCTGTCTGATACGGCATCTTTTGCAGTTAAAAAAATAACCGGAGTGTCAATTTTTTGTGAACGCATTTGTGTAATAATCGCAAAACCGTCTTGTTTGGGCATCATAATATCAAGAATGATTATATCGTAATCATTGCTTGTTATATAATCAAAAGCTTGCTCACCATCAAAACAACTGTCTACGCTGTAGCCGTCGGACACAAGCTTTTTTGTGATAATTTTATTCATATCTCTTTCGTCTTCTGCAAGTAAAACTCTCATACTTCTACCCTTTTTTATTTTAATAACTATATTATATAATACAATTATTAAAATTTGATTAAAAAGCTTAATGCCGATTTTGTTGAATTTATGCTATTTTTTTAATTCAGAAGATATTTTTTTCCAAATAAAAAGCGCTCCCTTTTCAGAAGCGCTTGGTTAGAGTTGCTTTTATTGTACACATAAATTCGTAATACCAACCAACAACTAGACACGTAAAATCCATAAATCAATTTACAACAAATCTGTTATAAGCATTGTGGAACAAATAGCGGTAATGTTTAATAGCGCTATTTTAATTTTGCTTGTCCTCAAATTGTTAGCGCCTTACTTTTTATGTCTCATAATTCGCTCGCCTTTAGAGTCTTTAAACAATGTTTTCTTGAATCCTAATTTTTGATAAAGCTCAATTGCCACTATATTACTTTCGTGAACCGATAGGTATATTTTATTACATTTATAATCTTGATACATTTTCCCGAGTATTAACTCGAGCGATTTTTTCCCATATCCTTTGTTTTGGTATTGCTTGTCTATCATAAATCTATCAAGCCACACTTGAGTTAAAAATAAAATACGGCTTGTACCATGCATAGAAAAACCAATTAATTTCTCCTCTACATAAATACCATAGAAATTCCATTTCATATTGTACGCATTACTTTTAGCATCATCAAGGCATTGTAGCGATGTTTCTATAAAACGAATCTGTTCATCGTTAACCGATAAACTTGTGACGTCGTCCCACTTTTCTCTTTTTATCTTTTTAACTGTCAATTCACTTGGAACGTTCATTTATAAAACACCTAGCCTTAAATATTATTTGGCAAAAACAATTTCATCGGTATCGACTTCATAAGCTTTTTTGCTTTTATCGCGTTATAATCTTTGTCTGTCGATAAAATATCAACAGATGGTTTCTTAAAACCGGCTTTAAAACCTGTGTTAACAAAATTATTGCGTTCATAAAAAGCAAGCCTTTTTAATCTTTGCTCATAATTTTCGGCATCTTTATCGTCCATCGTTTCAATAAAGAGAGTAATTGCCCTATCGGGATATTTATCAAATAAAATTTGCAACAACTTTGTACCGTATCCTTTTGAATGGATTTTATCATTGACCGCAATGTAAAACACAAACAAAGTATCTTTTATTTCAATTGTAAATAAAATTCCAACAAATAAGTCGCCGTCATAATAGACTTTAAATTCGTAATTTTTCTTTAATGTCAACATTCGTAAAATCCACATCGGCATACGTTCGTCTTTTGGAAAAACCCTTTTCATAAAGTCACAAATTTCTTTATAGTTATCAAGTTTTCTTGATAGATTTTCTTCAGTTAATTTCATGCATTTTCCTTTTAGTTAATAATTATATTTTTGTTTATTCTTCTTATAAAAGTAATATGACACCATTATCGCAAAAAATTCCGCAACAGGCACAGCTAGCCAAACCCCGTTTAATTCAAATATAAAAGGCAATACAATAAGCGCTATAACAATAAACACCAAGCTTCTCAAAACCGAGATTATAGCGGACACCTTTCCGTTTGACAACGATGTAAACATCGCTGAAAAGAAGATGTTAAAGCCCATAAACAAATATGCGGGAAGAAATAGCAAAAGTCCGGTTTTCGCCATCTCGAACGTCGTACTTTCGCTTGATATGAAAATTCCAACGGCTTCGTTTGAAAACAATAGTGTTAACACAATTACGATAACTGACACAACCGTAATAATTTTTAGACTTTGCATTATAACTTTGCGTAGTTCTTTGTGGTTTCCTTCGCCATATTTAAATGCTATTATCGGAGCTACGCCTAATGTATAACCTGTATAGATTGCGCCTTGGAACATCTGTATATACAAAATAACGCTAATAGCCGCAACGCCTGCGTCCCCTGCTATACTAAGCAAAATAAAGTTGAACATAAGCGTTGTAATCGAGGTTGCAAGAGAGCCAACAAGCTCGGACGAACCATTAAACATACTTTGTCCGAGAGTTTTAATATTAAATTTTGGTTTAACAAAATGCAAAACACATTTTCTGTTAAATATAAAATAGAAAAATCCGATTGTTCCCGGAAGGGCGTTTCCAATACCGGTTGCAAGTCCCGCTCCAGTAATGCCCATATTTAGCATATGGGGAGAGATAAAAACATAGTCAAGTATAATGTTTGTAACGCCGCCGGCAAGACTTAGCATTAAACCAAACATTGGATGTCCCGCCGTTACCATAAACGATTGAATAAACACCATGAAAAAAACGGGAATTAAAAACCCAGATAAGCTTAGCAAATAATCTTTTGCGAGCGGATACAAACTTGGGCTTATGTTTAACAGCTTTAATAGTTCGTCTGGGAAGATAAAAGCGATTGCTGTAATTAAACCTCCGAGTATTCCACCGATGATATAAATAACGCTTAAGAACTGTTGCGCTTCTCTTTGCTTTCCTTCGCCCAAAAGTTTTGCAATTACGGCGTTACCACCCGTTGCAAACATAAGGCCGACCGCCATTACTATTCCAAGCAACGGCATCACAAGATTGACTGCGGCTAGGGCATTTTCCCCCACAAAAGTTGACACAAAAACGCCATCAATAATTGAATATGTTGACATAAAAACCATCATAATCATACTTGGCATAGTGTATTTTAAAAGTTCTATCATATTAAAGTTTTTTGCTAACGGACTATTCAAATTATTTCTCCTCACTTATACTTTCGGATAACAAATCAGACAAATATTCAATCATCTCACATAGTAAATCTACGTTTTCGTCACCGAACTTTTCCAAAATTGCTCGTTCTATCTCATCTTCATAACTTGCCGTTGTTTCGTAATCTTTAGGGCTATTAGGATTTATCGAGAGATAAAACACTCTTTTATCGGTCTCGCTTTGGGTTCTTAAAATATATCCTTTTTTACAAAGTTGATTTATTTTCTCGGTCACAGAGGGTCGCGTTATCTTTAGCAAATCGGCAATCTGTGAAGATGTGTATTTGTTTGGATGTGCCTCGATAATGTTAAGATATAGCGTGTCGTGGTATGATAGTTCGCTTTTTTTATCGTGGGAATAAAGGCGCTTAAGTTCATATAACGCCGTGTCATGTGTTATCTTATTTATTGATTTTATTAACTTTCCACTCATTTTCTTACTCCTTTTTGTTGTCGTGTCAAGTCAGCTACTTTTAGCTAACTATTTAATACTAACTATTTTAACCTAACTATTTTTGTTTGTCAAGATATTTTTTGTAATTGTGTCAACAGCTTTTAATCAAATTTTTTTATCGTTTGTTTTTGTTTTCTATATCTATGATTAGCGTGATAGTTATTCGCGTTTTATTATTCATATTTATATCAATGAAAATTACTTGCGAAAAAACAGGAAGAAAAATAAATAATCTAACAAGTTTTTCAAGTTACCCCAAAGACAAACTTTGACCCAAAACGGAATATTGTAGCAAGTATTTTAAATTTCAAAAAAAGTTCCACCGGTATCAAAACCAGCGGAACTTTTTTATTTTTTTATGTAGAGAAAAACGAAAGAACAACGCCATCTCATATATTTCACATGCTATTAAAAATATACTAATTCTCATTAAAAGCTTAGTTTCAAGTTGGAAAATTGGTGTAATTTTATCACTTTACCGAAACAACTTTACGAAGTTTATTGTTACTTTTCTTCAAATCATACATACGAGCGTCGGCAATCGCGACCAATTCAGAGGCTGTGATAATTTCATTTTCTTGTTTAAATGCAACTCCATAACTTATTGATGTTTTATAATTTTTTTGATAAAGCTTCGGAATGTTGATAACCGCTTTGTAGCTTTGAATCAGCCTCTTTGTTACATCATCTTCAGTTTTACATTTCCCAACAACAACGATCTCATCGCCACCATACCGACAAGTTACCTCTTCCTTGAAATAGTCTTGAAGTATTTCGGCAACAGTTTTGATATAGAAATCTCCTTCTTCATGACCAATTGTGTCATTAACCGCTTTAAGACCGTCAAGGTCTATAAAAGCTACGAAAAACAAACTTTTTTCATCAATCAACTTTTGAATAAGTTCATCGGCATAATCCCTTGTATATAGATATGTCAAAGGATCTTTAATCGCAACCTTTTCAAGGTCTTTGATTTCTTCTAAATCTTCATTGTTTTTTCGGCTTAACCTCTTATATGTCTCGGTTTGTATCCTAAGTTCTGCTAGGTTGTAGGCGAAAATAATAAACACAGCAAAGGCACTTATAACTATAAATCCAAAAACAGCATAGTGGAACAACAATCTGTCTCCAACATCTGCTCCTAGCGACAAGAAGAAAGCAAACAAAGTACCAAAAAGTATCGAGTATGCAGTTGTTAAAAACGTTAGATTTTTTTTATCTGATAAAATTGTATCGAGCGAGTTTCTCGGTATCATCTGCCTTGCAAATCCAATAGTTGAGATCGATACTGTAAAACATATGATAGTAACTAAAAGCGAATGACTCCTATTACTTAAAACATAAACTATAGTATTATCATAAAACAACGCTACCGAAGCTAGTACAGCCAATCTTTTAGCAAAAAGGTTTATCGTAAAGGTTACTGTGATAAACAACATTTGAATTAGATTCGCTTTAAACACTATTCTAGTTTCTACAAGCAAAATAACAGCATAAAACAAAAAGGCAACCGATTCATAATTTGAAGAGATATAAAATATATAAACTAACCAGAAAGAAAAGTTAACCGCTCCGCAAACAATACTTGCCATCCAAGGATATTTGTTTGCATTAAAGATATACCTACAGTATGATAAAAATGTATAGTGGTAACCGATAAAAGATATAAAAAGAAGAATGGTTAATGTTGTCATACTGTATCACCCCCCCTTTGTTTATAAAACAGCTCTTTGTTTTTTCTCATATTTTCATCCGCAACCGACAAGATATAGCTAACACCCTTTTGTTTAATCTTATCGTCAACGTATATAGAACCAATACTCGCAGAAACCAAAAAGTCTTCTGTTTCGTTTTGTCGTTCGATGGCTTGCGTTGTGCGTTCAATAATGTTTTGACAATCTTCGCTTTTCGCTTTTGGCAGAACAACAAGAAATTCATCTCCGCCGATACGGGCGACGATATCATATTCACGAACGGTATTTAAAATAGCATGTGCTATTTTTATAATAAGCCTGTCGCCGGCTTTGTGATCATAGGTATCGTTTGTGTATTTCAAAGCGTTTATATCGACAAATAAAATATAAAATGAATCGCTACCCTCTTCGCAAATCCTCTCAAGCTCGTCCATTATATATCTGCGATTAAACACTCCCGTTAGCTCATCTCTTTCGATCTTTGTTAAAAGGGATTCTTTTTGTTTTGAGATTTTTTTCTGTTCGCCTATAACTTCGTCTGAATACCTCTTGTATAGACTCGCATCAATTAAATTAATTGCATATAAAAAGAAAAGATAGAAAATTAAAAGTGAAGCGAGCGAAATTGCTAACGAAAGTATTATCTGTTCAGGATAAAAAACATCGGTCATCATTGCCGCAGAATGATCTATTTGAAGAACTACTATTAAAACAATCGAGCCAAGAAGTATGATCGAATGTTTACTCTTTACTGTAACCCTTTGGATAGAGGTGTTATCGATATATCTCTTAACAATCTCATGCGCAAAAGATAAAACAACACAAAGTATAATAACAACGATATGGTCATAAATCGTGTCTTTGATAAGATTTGCTGGAGAAATATTAAATATATTGCTAAAGATAATAATGACAGGGGTTATAAGCGCGGATATATGCAAAACAAATATCGAAGCTCCACAAAAAACCTGTACAAAATCTGTTTTAGATATGAGTTTAAATTCAATTGTAAGCACAATCAAAAACATTATAATAATTACGTAAAGATCTAGCTGTAGATACTGTACACATGCGAGAATCAAAGTGTTTAATAGCGAAAGACCTGTAAAAACCCATTTGTTTTTTATGCCTCCTATCAACAAACTCGACGCATAAGAAAAGATTGAAAACTGATAGATAAACATAGTTATTATAGAAACAGCAAAAACTACGATGGTTAATTCTATCATCATAAAAACCACACCCCTTAATGTTGTGTTAAAATCGCCAACAACAATAAACTAAATTCATATTAAACAACCAAATTAAACATGCAAGTTTCTATAAGAAAAAGCACGTAAGATATATTTTTACACGGCTATATTTCTGTTAATTTTTTAAGAATATCTGAAAAACAATACCTAAGATTAAGAAATTGCATTTATAATATCCTATTTTTATGTTAACAAAAAACCAATCTAAACTCAACAAATTGTCAAATTAAGCAAAAAACAGCAAGTTGTTTCACACTCAATTCATTTTTTTGTTGTATTTTTTGTCTTGTTTTTGATAAAATAACTTTAGATAGTCTTAAAAACAAACCATAAATCTTTTTTCTATGTCTTATTTTACTACAAAATATATGTTGAATTGGTGAACAAAATGAAAAAAATTCTTATGATAACAACAGGCGGCACGATAGCAAGCTGTTCAACCGAAAGCGGCCTAGCCCCGCTCATATCTGCGAAACAGCTTGTTTCGTATGTTCCAAAAGTCAACTCTATATGCAACATAGATTTTCTAGACCTTTTAAATCTTGACAGCACAAACATAGCTCCAAAACATTGGATAATGCTTGTCGAAACTATCAAACAAAATTATGATAAATATGACGGGTTTGTCATATGCCACGGCACCGATACAATGGCGTATACCTCGGCGGCTATATCGTATATGATTCAAAACTCAAAAAAACCGATAGTCGTCACCGGCTCGCAAAAACCAATAAACCTTGAAGTTACCGACGCAAAAACCAACCTTATAGACAGTTTTTTGTTTGCCTCACATGACAAAGCCCATGGGGTTAATATCGTTTTTGACGGAAATGTAATAGCTGGAACTCGTGCAAAAAAAGAGAGAACAAAAAGCTACCATGCTTTTTCAAGCATAAACTACCCCTATATAGCAAAAATACAAGATAAAAAAATAGTATTTTATATAGACGATAAACAAAGCGTTTGCTCCCCCGTCGAGTTCTATAAAAAACTTAATCAAAAAGTTTTTTTGCTTAAGCTTGTTCCAAACATTGACCCAAACATCATCTGTTATCTAAAAGACCAGTACGACGCTTTGATAATCGAAAGCTATGGGGTTGGCGGGCTTCCAAGCTATGAACAATACTCTACTTCTTTCGCCGATGCGTTAAAAGATTTTGTGTCGTGCAAAAAGGTTGCAGTCATGGCGACACAAGTCACCCACGAAGGAAGCGACATTGCGGTATATCAAGTTGGGGACACGGTTAAAAAACTTCCGAACATTCTCGAAGCACGCGACATGAACCTTGAAGCCGTCGTGACAAAGCTTATGTGGACTCTTGGAAACACACAAAATTTCGAACAAGTTCAAAATTATTTCTACAAAACCATTAATCGCGACCTTCTTTTTCTCTAAATCTTTATAATTTGTTCACATTTGAATCAAAATGCTTTTAAAAACAATTTGACTTGTGCTCAAAAAATATTGTATAATATCTTAACCTAACAATAAAAATCAACATGTGATTTTTTTCAAGCAAGGAGGTTTATAATGTCAAATTTTTCGATTAAAAAACCGGTTGTTTCGATAACATTACTTTTGTTTTTAACTGTTTTAATTGTGTTACCGAATACCTACGCTAAAACAACAACTTCGTCGTTGTCGATAACTGGAGACGGCTCGCAAGTCTACACCGTTGAACAAGGAGACAGCCTTGAAGTTAACTTGACTTTACCGTTATATATGGCAGACGACAGCAAAATATCATGGGAGTCAACCAATCCGGGGTCGTTTAAAACCGATTTTGGAACAAGCCACAAAACAACAAAAGTTACTATAACTCCGACAACAAGCGCGGGTTACAACTGTACCTACTCAAACAACGTTGCGGAATATGACTTCACCGTTTATGTTACGGTTCCCGGAACCCCAACCCCAGATTATCCCGACGATTGGGGAACCGCAATGCCGACCCCTGCCCCAGAACCTGGCCCCCCGCCCCCGACGATGAACGATAACTTATACTCTATCGGCGACGGAACTCCGACGCGCAACATATCGAGTTCTACCGGAGCCGTGTTTACCTCGAACGGAGATTATGACAAATTTAGCGGCGTTTGGATACATGGCTATGCAATCCCCTCGACATACTACACTAAAAGCGAAGCCTCGGACGGAACGGTAACCGTGACGCTTGACAGCTGGTACATGAACTCGTTAAATCGTTACGAAGAATATCTCATTCACCTTATTTTTGACGATGGTTACGCATTTACTAAATTTACAAAAACATATTAATTCATATTGTTTTAAAAAAAACCGCCAAACGGCGGTTTTTTTGTGTTTTTACTATTGACTTTTAAATCGCTATCAAGTATAATTTTGACTTGTAAAGTATTTTCCCTTTACACATCTTGTGTTATCGGAGGATTGACATGCCAAAAAAAATGGAACTTTCATTTTTAATTGATATATACGCTCCGCTTTTAACCGAGAAACAACGCGAAGTCGTCGAGCTTTATTATTACGAGGACCTGTCGTTGGCAGAGATTGCAGCAATAAGCAAAATCTCAAGACAAGGCGTTCGCGATTCGATCAAACGCGCAGAGGACATAATTCTCAACACCGAAGAAAAACTACACTTTGGGGAGTATATCACAAACGTTAATACCCAAGTCGGAACTGTGTTAAAAACCGTTGATTCAATTGAAAACATCAACACCCTTCGTTTTTTACCCGATGAGGTTAAAACTAATATAGATTCTATAAAACGAAGGCTTACTAAACTATTACCATAATACTTTTAATTTAACAGAAAGAAGATATAAAACATTGGCATTTGAAGGCTTAACAACCAGATTAAACGGGATTTTCGGAAAGCTTAAACAACGCGGCAAGCTTTCGGAGGGCGACATTCGTCTCGTCATGCGCGAAGTTCGTATGGCGCTTCTTGAGGCTGACGTAAACTATAAAGTTGCAAAAGACTTTGCAGACAAGGTTGCTGAAAAATCGCTTGGCAAAGAAGTTCTCGAAAGCTTAACCCCTGCTCAACAGGTTATAAAGATAGTCAACAACGAGCTAACCGAACTTATGGGAAACGGTTCTCGCGAGATAAAACTCAATTCCAAAGGTTCGACCGTTATAATGATGTGTGGCCTTCAAGGTTCGGGTAAAACAACCCACGCCGCAAAACTAGCCAAGTTCTATCGAGATAAAGGAAGGCGTCCGCTTCTTATAGCGTGTGACGTCTATCGACCCGCCGCTATTGACCAACTTAAAATAGTCGGTGAAGCCGCCGGAGCGGTTGTCCACCAAGAGGGACAAGGCGACCCAGTAAAGATTGTTAAAAACGGTGTTAAATTAGCAAAAGATTACGGACACGACATCGTAATCGTCGACACAGCCGGTCGTCTACACATTGACGAACAGCTTATGGACGAGCTTAAAAAAGTTAAGGCCGCGGCAAATGTCGACGAAACCTTGCTTGTCGTAGACTCGATGACGGGACAAGACGCCGTAAATGTTGCGGAAAGTTTCGATAAAGAAATAGGCGTTGACGGGGTTATCATCACAAAGCTCGATGGTGACACGCGAGGCGGAGCGGCGCTTTCGGTTTTGGCGGTTACGGGCAAACCAATAAAGTTTGCCGGTATAGGCGAGAAGATTGGAGACCTTGAAGTTTTCCACCCCGAAAGAATGTCGTCAAGAATACTCGGCATGGGCGATATGCTAACGCTTATCGAAAAAGCCGAACAAAACTTTGACGAGAAAAAAGCCCTCGAGATGGAGAAAAAACTCAAAAAAGGCTTTGATATGAACGACCTTTTGGACCAGTTCCAACAACTCAGGAACATGGGCTCACTAAAACAGGTCATGGCTATGATGCCGGGCGGCGCAAACATTCCCGAAGAAGCGTTGGATGAACAAAAATTCAAACAAACCGAAGCTATTATTCTTTCAATGACAAAACGTGAACGTGAACGTCCTGATATCATAAACCCCGCAAGAAAACGTAGAATTGCAACAGGCAGCGGAATGAAGGTTGAGGATGTTAACCGACTTTTACGCCAGTTTGAACAAACAAACAAGATGCTTAAAAAGATGAACCGAAAAGGCAAAAGAGGCAAGGGCGGTTTTGACATGGGAAGCCTTGGCGGCGGACTCCCCGGCGGATTTAAATTTTAACTAATTGTATAAAACAAATGTATTATTACGTCATTATTTCCGGTAAAACGGTTTATTGAAAAATATAAACACCAAATCGAGAATATTTAATTTTGATTTGGTGTGTCAAAAAAGAATTTTGGAGGACAAGAAAAAATGGTAAAAATCAGACTTCGCAGAATGGGCGCAAAAAAAGCTCCTTTCTATCGTATCGTAGTAGCCGACGGACGTTATCCACGTGACGGACGTTTTATCGAAGAAATCGGATACTATGATCCCACAAAAGACCCGGCAATAGTTAAGGTTGACGGCGAAAAAGCTAAACAATGGATGGCTAACGGCGCCCAACCTACCGACACAGTTAAAGCACTTCTTAAGAAAAACGGCGTTATATAATCCCGTTTTATGGTATTTTGAAAGGATTTTATAACTTATGGAGCAACTATTGTTATTATTGGCACAAGGCCTTGTAGAGGACAAACAAGCCGTTAAGGTAACCTCGGAGCAACCCAACGAAGAAGGTTTAATTGTCTTTCGTCTTTCGGTAGGCGAGGACGATATGGGTAGGGTTATCGGCAAACAAGGTCGAATTGCAAAAGCTATTAGGGTTGTAATGCGTGCCGCGGCCGTTAGAGAAGGCAAAAAGATTTCGGTCGAAATCGGCTAACAATCTTTTGTTTTCAAGCTTTGACTACGTTTAAATTTTGTCATTTGTTTATAGAAACGACAATGTTTATAACTTCAAGGCAAAACAAAGCTAAAAAATGACAAAAGCGTTAGGGCATAAAACAAATCCGTTTTATGCCCTAACGCTTAACCAAATGTCATCGGTGGCACATTTTTGTGTCGCCGATTAAATTGTTATTTAAAAAAGGATAAAACATTACATGAAACAGTTTTTAGAGGTTGGAAAGGTGGTCACGGTACACGGAGTTAAAGGCGAACTTAGGGTCTACCCTCTTTGTGACTCGCCAGAATTTCTCTGTTCTTTTAAAACCCTTTACCTTGACAATTGCGGAACTAAAAGTATAAAACCACATTCTATGCGTGTTCACAAAAATGTCGTCGTCGCAAAGATAAACGGATATGACAGCATAGAACAAAGCAGAGTTTTTATCGGAAAGATACTTTATATAAATCGTGATGACGCAAAACTTAAAAAAGGCAGCTATTTCATAGACGATTTAATCGGTTTAAACGTCATAAATATTGAAACAAATGAAGTAATCGGAACTGTCGACGATGTCACCAACGGGACCTCCCAAGATCTTTATCATATTCGATTATCAAATGGAGACGTTAGATTGGTTCCTGCGGTAGAACAATTTGTCAAAAACATAGATTTAGAAAAACAAGAGATTACTATCCAACCGATAGCGGGGCTTTTACAGGATGAGGATTGATATTTTAACGTTGTTCCCCGACATGATTAATGCCTACACCGGGGAAAGTATTATAAAACGTGCTATCGAAAAACAAAAGCTCTCTATCTTCGCACACAACATAAGGGACTATACCCTAAACAAACAAAAACAGGTGGACGACGCTCCATACGGCGGAGGGCACGGAATGATAATGAACGCCCAACCTATACACGATTGTTTTTTAGAGGTATGTAAAACGACCAAAAAGCGCCCACACCTTATCTTTGTAACCCCTGTAGGAAAAGTTGTTGACCAGCAAAAGATAAACGAGCTTGCGAAATATGAAAACATAGCGATACTTTGCGGACACTACGAAGGAGTTGACCAACGGGTTGTCGACGAGATTGTGGACGAAGAGTTGTCGCTTGGAGATTTTGTCATAACGGGCGGTGAACTTGCCGCGCTTGTAATAGCAGACGCGGTTGCACGGCAATGTGAAGGGGTTCTTTCCGAAACTGTGGGTTTTGAGCAAGAAAGCCATTTTAATGGCCTTTTGGAGCACCCACAATATACACGACCCGAAATTTGGAACGACCGTGCAGTTCCTAAAATTTTGTTGTCGGGGCACCACGCGAACATAGAAAAATGGAAACATGAAACGTCGCTTGAAGTAACAAAACAAAAGCGACCGGATATGTATCAACAATATATAGATAAATACGAAAAGGAAAAGAAATAATGATTGGAACAACGATAAATGCCGTCGCAATTATTATCGGCGGAGCACTTGGACTTTTGATTAAACGATTTATCCCAAAAGAAATCGAACAACCGCTTTTTAAGGTTCAAGGCCTTTCGGTGTTGCTGATAGCGCTTATGGGATTTTTCAAAATAACCCTTACAGTGGTTGACGGTTCGATAGTCACAAGCGGAGAACTTCTTTTAATCGTCAGCTTGATAATCGGCGTTATCATCGGAGAACTTTTGAAGATAGATGACAGGCTTAACAACGGCGCAAAAAAGATAGAGGGACTTTTAAAAATCGAGGGTTTCAGCGAAGGTTTCGTGTCGTCTGCGCTTGTGTTCGCAGTCGGAGCACTAGCAATTCTAGGTCCTATGGATGAAGTTTTGCGTGGTGACATGACGTTGCTTTCGGTTAAATCGATAATCGACGGAATCATGGCGCTTTTGCTTGCCGCAACGCTAGGGTTTGGCGTAATAGCCTCAGCGGTGCCTGTTTTTATTGTACAAGGAACAGTCGCCCTTTTTGCCGGCGTAATGAGCGATGTTCCAATGTCAGCAATTAACGAGGTTTGCATGGTAGGCTATGCGATCGTCATGTGTATTGGTTTAAACTTTGCGCTCGACTTTAAGTTTAAAACGGCAAATGTACTCCCGGCGCTATTAATTCCAATTGTGTATAACTTGTTAAAAACTTTTTTTATTTAGTGTAAATGTTGCACAATTAAAGACACCAAAAAATCCCCTAAACTTCATGTTTTAACAAATTTATATAATTTATATTATTTTACTTGTAATAAACATAATAATATATTATTATTAATGCAAGCATATATGTCTTATATACGCTTAGGTTTAATTTTCGTATAATTTAAAAGGATGCAGTAGAAATGTTTGTAAAAGATGTTTTAGTAGAAAACAAAGTCGGTCTCCACGCACGTCCGGCAACCTTTTTTATCCAGAAAGCAAACGAGTATAAATCGTCGATCTGGGTTGAAAAAGAAGAGCGCCGTGTTAATGCAAAAAGTCTTCTTGGTGTTCTTTCACTTGGAATAGTCGGTGGAACATCAATTCGTATAATTGCTGATGGCTCAGACGAGCAACAGGCGGTTGAAGGTCTTGTTAAGCTTATTAGCTCGGGCTTTAACGAATAGTATCGATTTAACAATAAATTGATATAAGGCGAAATCGTTGCCGCTCATTTTTAAATGGGCGGCGTTTTTTTATTTAGTTTAGAATTATTAGCTGTATTTTGTTTATAATAGTCTCGACTGAGCAATCAAACTAAAGTCAGCCTTGTTTTTTACTTAAGATTAAATCAAATTCAACTCATTACGGAGAACAAAATTTGCACGACACTATATTAAAATTAAGAGACAAAGCAAACGCCCTTCCTCTTAAGCCGGGCGTTTATATAATGCGCAACAAATCGGGCGAGATTATCTATATCGGCAAAGCGAAACAGCTTAAAAACCGTGTGGTAAGCTATTTCAGAAACGGGGCATTACACGACCTTAAAACCACCAAAATGGTGTCTTTAGTGTTTGAATTTGATTTTATCGTAACGGACAGCGAGTTTGAAGCGCTTATGCTTGAATGTTCTTTAATCAAACAGCATTCCCCAAAATATAATATACTTTTAAAAGACGACAAAGGCTTTTCATATATTAAAGTTTCAAACGAACAATACCCAAAGATAACAACCGAATTTCAGAAAAACGACGACGGTTCGCGGTATATCGGCCCATTTATTAACGCGTTTGGTTTAAGACAGCTAGTTGAATCCGCAACGATAGCGTTTGGTATCCCTACTTGTAAAAAAAGTTTTCCAAAAGAAATTGGAAAAGGCAGGGCGTGTTTAAACGCACATATCGGGCGATGTTCCGCCGTCTGCGAAGGGCGAATTTCAAAACAAGACTACAACAAAAAAATTGAAGACGCGGTTTCTTTGATAACAAAAGGGACAAGCGAGGTTATAAAAAAACTAACTGACGAGATGATCGAACAAAGCGAAAGACTAGAGTTTGAAAAAGCAGCAAAAACAAGGGATATAATATCTTCTATAAAACGAATGGAACAAAAACAAAAGGTTATACGAAGCAACGAAAACGAACAGTTTGACGTCTTTGCTTTTGCCGGAAACGAACAAGCCGTCTCGGCGTCGGTCTTAAGATTCAGCGAAGGAAAACTCGTCGGAAAAGACGAAACTATATACTATGACACACAGGATATTAAGACGGTTCGCGACGAATTTCTATCACATTATTACATCGACCGCGAAGTCCCAAAAAAGGTCTACTGTGACGCAGATTTTGAGTCAAAAGAAGTTTTAGAAAGGTTTGTTTCGGACAAGTTAAAAAGAAACGTTCCGATATTTGTACCGCAAAAGGGCGAATATAAACAACTTGTCGACATGGCGTATAAAAACGCCTCGGAGCTTATAAAGATAGATTTCGGTCGAAAAACAAAAGTCGAAGCTCGTCTTGGAGAATTGTCTAATCTTCTCGGCAAAAAGGAACTTTTAAAACGAATTGAATGCTACGATATATCAAACTATGGCGAACAAGCTGTCGCCGGAATGTCGGTGTTTATAGACGGCGTGGCGAGAAAGTCAGAGTTTAGAAGATTTATAATCAAAACCGTTTCGGGGGTAGACGACTATTCTTCTATGGCGGAGGTTCTCTCTCGAAGAACGGCGCGTTTTGAAGTACAAAGCCCGGGGTTTAACTTAAAACCCGATGTAATTTTTCTTGATGGCGGAAAAGGCCACCTTTCAACAGCAACCGAAACGCTTAAAAACACCGCGTTTAAAGATGTTCCGCTTTTTGGACTTGTCAAGGATAGCAAACACAGGACACGCGGAATTGTCGGCACGGCGGGCGAAATAGAAGTCGCCATGCACAAGGGCGCGTTTAACTTGATATCGACTATACAAAACGAAACCCACAATTACACCGTCGAGTATCAACGAAAACGCCACAGCAAATTGACGTTACGTTCGGTTTTAACCGAAATCGAAGGCATAGGCGACACTCGAGCAAAGCTTTTGATGAAAGCTTTTAAGACTACCGAGGCGCTCTCTAAAGCGACGGTTGAACAGATATCCGACGTTAAAGGGATGAACACAAAATCATCAAAAGCAGTTTTTGATTTCTTTAACACTTGACAACAACGACAGATTATTTAATAATTATAATATATAATCTCCACCTGTGGTGAAGATTTAGGAAATACTCCTTGCCTCGTTTCACTCGGCATTTTGCATCGATGGTGCAAAAACATAGTATTTCTTGTGTTTCAAGCTATATCTAACTCAGATAAACTTCACCTACGGTGAAACTCGCCGATATAATATATAATTTTGAAAGGCATTTTAAAGATGCGTATTATTACAGGACAAGCACGAGGCAAACAGATTAAAACTTTAGCGGGTGACGACGTTCGCCCAACCTCCGAAAAGGTTAAAGAGGCAATATTCTCAATAATACATTTTCATCTGCCCGGCGCACAGGTTCTTGATGTTTTTGCGGGTTCGGGGCAACTGGGTCTTGAGGCGTTAAGCCGCGGAGCAAAAAAGGTCTGTATGGTTGACAACTCGCAAAAAAGTTGCTCTATCGTTTCCGCCAACATAAGATCGGTTGGTCTTTCGGGCGGCTCGGTATACCACGACGACGCGTTTCGTTTCATGAGAAGAACGGACAAGACGTTTGACATAATTTTAATCGATCCCCCCTACTCCCTCGACCTTGCTCAAAAAGCGGTCGTGCTTGCGGGCGAGATACTGGTGGACGACGGGTTTATAATCGCAAAAACCGAAAAGGGTTGCAAGATGCCGACCGAAACCGAAAGTGTTGTGCTTAAAAAGAAATACAAACACGGCACTACCGATCTTTGGCTTTACAGAAAGGATTTATCCGAAACATGAGAATTGCTATTTGTCCGGGAAGTTTCGACCCGATAACAAAAGGACACCTTAACGTAATTGAACGTGCTTCAAAGTTGTTTGATAAAATAATCGTTGTCGTAATGGTAAACCCCGACAAAAAGCTATCGTTTTCCGACGAGCAACGTGTAAGATTTATAAAACAATCAACAAAACATATAGACAATATTGATGTTGACACATACCACGGATTAGTGGTTGATTATGCAAAAGAAAAAGGAGCATGTTCAATTATCAGAGGGCTTAGGGCGCTTACCGATTTTGAATATGAATTCCAAATGTCGCTTATAAACAAAAAATTGAATCCCGAAGTGGAAACGTTGTTTTTAAACACAAGTGAAGAATATATGTACTTAAGTTCGAGCATGGTTAAGCAGATCTCATCGTTTGGCGGAGACATTTCAGATTTTGTACCGTCCCCAATACTTGAAGAAATTACAAACAACATTAATAGGAGGAACTGAAAACATGGCGATTGACAGATATCTTGATAAGATCGACGACATATTAGAGGAAGCGTGGGATCTTCCGTTTACCGGCGGAAAACGAATGATCGACATAGACAAAGTTCGCGACGCGGTGGACGACATTAGAATGCACATTCCGCAAGAGATAAAAGATGCAAAGGCAATAGTTGCCGACCGTGAAGAGATTATTAAAGCCGCTCGAAACGAAGCAGACATGCTTGCAAAAAAAGCGGAAGAAAAAGCAAGGCTCATGATTTCACATGAAGCAGTTCTTAAAACCGCCCAACAGCAAGCTAAAGAGATGTTAAACGAAGCTTCTGCAAAAAGCAAAGCTACCGAACGTGCAATGATGGAATACTGTGAAAACTTACTTAAAAAATGCGAAGAAACGGTTACATCTACGCTTTCAGAAATAAAAGAAACAAGGCTAGCTTTAAGAAAAAAAACCGGCACAAAAAAATAAAAAATTATAATATTTTGTATAGATATAAAAGGAGTAAACATGTCCGGGCATTCCAAATGGAACAATATTAAAAGAAGAAAAGAAAAAACCGACAGCCAAAAAGCAAAAATCTTTACCAAGATGGCGCGCGAGATAATCGTCTCGGTTAAAGAAGGCGGAGGCGACCCTTCGACCAACGGAAAATTAAGGGATATCATAGCAAAGGCAAAATCTCTTAACGTACCCAACGAAAACATCGAACGCGTTATAAAAAAGGCGTCTACAGAGGACAAAGCCGACTATGAATCGATAATGTACGAGGGTTATGGTCCTTCGGGCGTAGCGGTCATTGTTTTGGCGTTAACCGACAACAGAAACCGAACGGCGGCAGACGTACGGCATTATTTCGATAAGTTTGGCGGAAACCTTGGGACAACGGGTTGCGTGTCGTTTATGTTCGCGCAAAAAGGTGTTATAATAACCGACGTTACGGGAAAAGACCAAGACAAGGTTCTTGAAGATTGTTTTGAGGCGGGCGCTATCGACGTTGATTTCGACGGCGACATTGCCGAGATATTCACCGACCCTTCGGAGCTCTCGGCGGTTCGCGAAAGCTTTTCCGCTTTGGGATATTCATTCATATCTGCCGACGTCGAATACATTCCGTCCAACTATGTCCGACTTGAGGGCGAAGACAATCTTAAAAAGATGAGAATTTTACTTGAACACCTCGAAGACAACGACGATATACAAAATGTTTGGCACAACCTCGAAAACGAGGAAGATTTGGGCTAGGCTAGCCCAACGTCAAAACATAAGCATAGCGCCCCTATATAGATTTAATGTAAAAAACCAGGGATTATCACACATGATATTCCCTGGTTTTTAATGTATTTTTTTCGTTGATATATAAGTTAAACTACTT
>CAYJFO010000008.1:0-34124 GCA_964369645.1 uncultured Oscillospiraceae bacterium
AAACCTTTCATAATTTCGGAAGTTGATATTGTTTCGGTCTTAAAACATTGTTTGAAACAGCGGTTCTTAATATCCCTTAACCATAGCAAAACTCGGTATATTCGTTTTTGCTATTAGCTCAAAAAAGAAACTAATACTATCAATTATACTATCTTTTCACCTTTAATTATCGTCTCCCCTACCAACTGCTTCCTCCTCCTCCGCCGCCTCCACCGCCGGAGTATCCGCCACCCGAAAAACCTCCGCCGCTACTACCGCTGCCGGAAGAACCTGACGATGTGCTTTTGTACGTGACCGTTCTGCCAATAGAATACAAAGCGCCGTTTAACGCCGTTCCTATCGTTATATCTCGCCCTATGTCGCTACAATCTATCCAAACGGGCGAGGAGGGTTGCGTTTCAAAAACATCAAGTTTATTTTTCCATATTTTCGATACCCCTAAAACATTCGCATACGGCAGTATGTCGTAGTAGTAGGTTGGGTTTTGCGCAAGGAGCGTCTCAAGCTGTTCTTTTTTTGCGGTTTTAAGAAAACGTTTAAAGCCCAAGGTTCGCCCAAGCATTTTATGTCCGTATTCCGTTCGTTTTGGTATGTTATTACCGATTATAACTATAGCTATTGACGCTATTACAAGGGGAAGCACGACTAAAGCAGAGAAAAAGTAGCCGAGAATTAAAACAAAGAACATAACTCCAATTAAGAGCGCCGATGTTGTTAACACAAGAATTATAAAATTCCCAACCGTTTGCCTATGCTTTGATACAACCAACCTTTCTATGCTGTAGGTAAAAAACAACAAGGGGAACAAAAGGAACGCCCAAGATACCGCTATATCAAAAATAGGGAGCGAATTTATAAGCGCAACAACAAGGCTAAGCATGGCCATTCCCAAAACGCCTATCAATATGCTACATTGCGAAAAAGTTTGCGAATTCTTATCAAGCAAAGCGGTTTCGCCGTTAAACGATTTTGCAACTCTCGCTCTTGCAGTTTCGATAGAAATGTATATGTCGTTATGCAACTTTTGCGACGTAACTTTCTCACCGTCGCCCTTTGTGAAGATAGAGTAAAAAAGATCTATCTCGTATTTCTCGTGGTTGGAATCAAGCTCTTTAAGCTTATAAAGGGTAAATTTATTATTCTTTTGCAGTTCTATCTTGATAAAACCTTTTGATGCCCAATAAAATATAAGCGAGGAAACATCTTTTTCGTGCGCCTTGCCCCTTAATATACACCCTAAGGCCGCAGGGTTGAGGTTGTCGGGGGGATAGTATTCCGTTGGGGTAACGAGCGGAGCGTTTTTGTTTAATAAAAGATAAGCCAAAAGCCCCAACACAAAAAGAATGATAACGCCTATCAAGCCGTATTCAGCAATAGATGTTGCCGGGATTAACGCTTCGGGATCAAACGTCAACGTAAGGTCGACCTCTCGGTCTCCCAAAACGCTCTCTTTAAAGTCGAGAGTTATGTTGCCTGTTCCGTCGCCGTTTATGCTGTAATCTTGTTCGTTTATTTCGTTAACATAAAGCGTTGCCGGGGCAGGAGACGTAAAGACAAAACGCGCGTTTTCAACGATATTTCCCTCGTGTGTTATGCCGACTAAGTCAAAACTGATGTAATCTACCGGATAGAGATCGGTCGAAACGATATCGAGGTCGTATGTTATTGTATATTCTGCGGTGTCTCCTTTTTTTAAGCTTGCGGGAAACTGTACCAAGTTTTCGTCAGCAAGCGTTACGCCGTCGCCCGATATCGTTATATTTTCTGTATTAACCGTCGTGCGTTCGGTTGCGGTAATATCATAATCGCGGTATAAGTATTCGCTTTCGTTGTAGTTTTTTGTAACTTTATAGTTTTCGACAACGGAAAAACGCAAGTTTTCGCCTACCGTCATCTCGGTTGTAACGTTGTTTATCGTGTAGGGAGGAGTGTAGATAGGTGCGTTTGGATATGCGCCTTCCTCCATCTCGACGTTTATAGTAACTCCGTTATAAGGAGCAAGCGCTAAGTTGCCCGCTATTGAATAGGTGTTACCCTGTTGCGTTACTATTGCGATATTTTGTTGTTCGTTCGTACTTCCATACCAACCACTTGTTAAAGTATAGTCTTTTATGTGGGCATTTTCCGGCAAAGTTATAGTTGAGGAAAAATCTAAGATAGTTGTATCCCAACCGGTTCCTATAATGTCAAGATATAGGTAATCAGCGGTTTTATCGTAATCTGCATACGACATAAGGGTATAGGATATGACATACCGATTATCTCCAGTAATCTCAACATTGGGGTCGCCTATTCTTATATCTCCGTAGCCCTCGTCTAAAAAAGGAGCGCCCTCAACCCTAACGCCATCTTCGCTGAACCAAAAATCCTCCGCCGCTCCAAAGAGATCGATATTTCGGTATATTCCTCTCCTTGGTTCGGTAAAATGTACATCTATCGTTTCAACTATATCAAAGCTTCGGTCGTCGTTAGCCGTTATATCTACATGGTAGTCTTTTATAAAATATCCCGATCCATTGTCCTCGATATAAACGTTTTCGGCAAAAACCATTGGCGACAGGAAAATGCTTATTATAATTAAAACAGGAATAAACACGATATATTTTTTCATATGCTTTCCCCTTAAAGATAATCCGATTAAATACTATTTAAAACTAACGTTAACGTTTTCTCTCTCGTTTTCTGAAGAAACTTCAAAAAACGGCATTTCTTTAAACCCAAACAAGTTCGCAACAAGAGCCGCCGGCATAACCTTTATTTTGATGTTGTATGCTCGAACTGTGCCGTTGTAGTATTGGCGACTTTGCGAGATATCCTCCTCGAGCTGTTCGAGTTGTTGTTGGAAATCGAGAAAAACTCCGTCCGCTTTAAGCGAGGGATATTGTTCCGCAACGGCGAAAAGTTTTCCGAGAGCGGACGACAACGCCCCCTCGTTTTGCGCCCTTTGCGCAACATCGCCGCCCGAAAGCGCAGTTCCTCGAGCCTCTATAACAGCCTGTAGCGTTTGGCTTTCGTGGTCGGCGTAGCCCTTAACCGTTTCAACAAGGTTGGGTATTATATCGTAGCGTTTTTTAAGAAAAACATCTATACCGGAGAACCCCTCCTCAACCATAGTTTTCGCCCTAACAAATCCATTGTAAGTAGTAAAAAGAAAGATGATTAAAATAGCGATAACCCCAATAATAATTGCTGTTGTCATGATTTTACCTCCAAAATAATTTATATGTTTTAATGCTTAATCAGCGTCGTTCGGCTATCTTTATTATATAGTAAAAAATAAATTTTTACTACCATAGTTACTGAAATTTTTAGTAACATCTTTTTAATTTTGTTTATCTTTTAAAATTTTCAATATAGTTTAATATATAATATTTGGTTGATAAACATAGATTTCTTGTATATTATTGCTTTATAGTATCTGAAAACATCAAACAATTGAAGAAGGTATAAGTGAAAAAGAAATAACCCCTACGATCTTACCGTGGGGGTTATTTCTTTTTGAATTTTAAAAACTATTCACTTAAATATTTTCAAACTAATTTGTTCTGTTTCTCTTATTTTTTGGTTTTCTCCCTGTTAACGCCACCGCTATACCTGCCAAAAGCGCAACAGTTCCACATACAATAAATACAATCTGTTCATCGCTATCGCTTGTGTCGGGAACCGCAGCATTGTTATACACAGAACCTTCAACCTCTGTTATAGCGGTCTGATTAGGGCTAGCTATCGATGTTGTTGGAGCAGTTGGTGTTGTAACTGTTGGTGGTGTTGTTGGTGCTGGGGTTGGAGTAGGTGTTGGTGTTACACCTGTGCCGCCACCTGTTCCGGGGCCAGCACCTAAAATCGGTGGAAGTGTGCTTGCATTCGTTGCTGTTAACAATATAGGCGATCCGCCGGTAACTTCAATTTGTATCCCTGCCATAGCTCCGTCTATATCGGTTATTCCGGCAAAAGATTTTATATCATAATTTGTTGGAGCTATCGTTTCTTCGATTGTATAGATTCCAAGTGGAATTGATGAAAAGCTATATACCCCAGTTGTTGTATCAGGTATACTCATATGGATAGTTCCGTCTTGTGCTGTTAACGTAAATGATGCTCCGGAAAGCATTGTCGCCGTATTAGCTTGGTCAACTTTTGATAACAACACATTACCAGTTACAGGCGGTGGGGTTGCCGCTTTTAGGTTGGTTGCTTCAAAATACAAATAAAGCTCAGTAGTGGTTAATTCAAATTCAAAATAGTTGTCCCCCGCTGTATCTGTATACGCTGTATATTTTCCATCTGCTCCCCTTTTAAATAAACTTAACGAGGTTGTGTCATATCCTGTTGCTTTTGTTTCATAAAGCCTGTATTTTCCTTGTGTCAAACCTTCGAAACTTACAGCTCCTGTTTCGGAGGTTTCTTTTGTTTGAACCAACACAGGTGTTGAACCGCTCATTCGATATAACTCAAATTCAGCTTGATCTATCGGTGTTTTAGTAGTTGGATAGGTATCTTGATCATATTTATTAAGATAGATGTTTCCGGTATCTGCAACTCCGGCGGCTCCGGCGCTGCTACTGCTTATATACATCCTGTTTAGTGCTAGTTGTGTATCAAAAACTCCTCCGTCATAAGTTGCAGTAACTTGGTTGGTGTATTCTCTCCCGGGAACGTTTTCTAGATAAACGTTAAACCCAACAAAATATGCCAACACTCGGTTTTGAATAAGATTATCTATCACTATATTTTTAGTTGATCCATCATAAAGGCTTAGTGTATGTGCTCCATTGTATCCTACAGTTTTCATTAAAGCTTCAATTTCATCATTCGTAAGCTTTTTCATATCTCTCAAATATTTCTCATATGCAGCATTGTCAGCAGCATAATATATTCCGTTGCTACCTATCGTTCCCAAATTAACAACGGCAATCTTTCTGTTGGTACTCATCCCCCAAGCAGGGACGGATGAATCTCTAATCGCCTGTTCCCAAGCATCAGTATCAGCATAGATCCCATCTTCTTGGTTCATATATTTCATCTCACCATTAATAACCTTAAGGGTTGGAATTTGGTTTGTCGCCGCTCCATCTGCATTTGCAGGGCGAAATATAGGTACTCTTAAAGATAAGCCATGAAACGTTTGGCCTTCATCAAACAATTCATCGCGGATTATAACGTTTTGATGAAAATTAAATGTGTCGGATTGTGAAAGAGCAACGGCACTTTTATAATCGTCATATCCAAATCGAACTATCCATTCGCCTGTTGGAGTAGTATCAAGATTGCCAATTCTACCATTGGCGAATTTTTGCATATTCGGCATATCGGCATTGATATATCTCTCCCCTGGAAAACCTGTCATCGTTGTAATATCTGTACTCTCAACTTTTGGAAAATTCGCCTCAACTTCATAAGGCCCTATTGTCATAGTTATCGTCTCATCATTTTTTCCATCATGTAAAGTACGACCTGCTAGCTCAAAAAAACCGCCTCTATCCATAGTTGTATATGCAAAATCTGAATGAACAACAAATTGAATACAGTAGTCCCCTGTATCTGTGGTTTTATCGTTCTCTATTATTTTCCAATATCCTAGTCGTTGTCCCGGATTTTTTGGATCTTCAATTTCCTGATATACTTTTGTTATATCTAAACCTACAACAGAAAATTCGCAATTCTTTGGCAAAGGAATTGTAAAATAGTCGCCTTCGTTGATATCAACACCGTCCGGTAAAGTCCATGAATATTTTAAACTTATGCTAATGTTGTTTGCAAGATCGATACTAGGCTTTAAAATTGTATCGTTATCTATTACTTCATTCTCTGCTCCACTGTAAAAATACGAAAACTTAGTAACAGAAACATTCACTTGTGTTGTTATGTCATTATTAAATGCCGGCGGAGTAGCCGCAGCATACACTTTTCCCCCAAAAACAAAACTTAATAAAACCATAACCGCCATTATGGTTCCCGTTGAAAAAAACCTCTTTAACATTCCCCTTTTTTCCTCTCACTGTCTTTAACTTTTTTTGTTTTTTTTACTAAACAATTTCAATCGCCTATTGTATCAACTTTGCTACTAAAACGCTTCTTCCGTTTTGGGAATTATCGCTGCAAGTAGAAAGCGTTAAAACTTTATCACTTTTTACAATAGGTGTTTCGATCGAATGCATAGACAAATCCGCAAGTTTGTCGTTATATTCCGCCATATTTGCATAATCGAAATCAATATATTTATAATATTCAAAGTGCCCGTTTCCAATGGTCACATCTATATTAAAATAAGCTATAACTTCATAGGTGTACAATGCGCCATCTACATAGATATCTATGTATTTATGGTCGTTTAAATATTGCTCGCTGCTATAATTTAAAACAGTGCTGAACATAGTTCCGTTTCGCATATTATGAGAATAGATAACAAGGTTGTCGGAAACGGGATCAAGGCTTGAATTATATCCAACAAAAGGTACTCCGCTTACAGAGTATTCCCCTTCAACATCTTTCCTTAAATAGTGTTCAACATCTTCTGGTGTATACATTATTGGATAATCCACTAAAGTTTCTTGTATCGTTATCCAACCTGTAATATCTTGATTAATTTCTTTTAATGCACCAAAATCAATCATACTTGCTTTGTTTTGCTCATTTTGCTCATTTTGCTCAGTTGGTTCTGTTGATACATTATTAATTAATATTGTTTCTTTGGTGTTTGCCAGTTGTTCAAGCTGTTTTGCTTCCGCTTCTCTTTGCAAAAAAGAAAAACCCGCAAGGCTAAAAAAACCGAAAGAACAGCAAAATAACAAAGCCATAGATATTTTTCTTAACAATCATTAACCTCTGCTTTTATTAAAATTCTTACAAAAACATTCCAGTTTTCGCTATTGTAAATTCATACAAATAATATAAGTCAATTATACCCATTTATAGTTAAAATTGTCTAATTAACGAAAGTAATATTAACATACTAAGACGATTTTGTCAACAAATAATGAACATTTTGTTAACTTTCAGATGTAGCGTCGTTAATATATTTTATTTATTATATATATATTTCACAAAGTTCTAAAACTGCAACATAAATTATAAATATAAAAAACAGTTAGCCGATTAAAAAAAATCAGTTAACTGTTTTTTATATTTGTAAAATGTGGTTGTACCAGAAGAGCTACCTATATCTTTTTTACTAGAAACTTTGCAAAGGTCTTACCGACATATCGTTCATAGATAGCGTTAAATTCTTCATAATCGATAGTTCCTAAATAAGAAAGAACCTCCATATCTATGCCTACAAGTTTAATAAAAAGTCCTGTTTCGGAAAATCCGTTTTTAAGATAAAAGTTTTTTCTTCGTACCCTTGTAGCATAATCGCTATATTTTTCATCGATTTTTTCGACTTCAAGAATAATCTTTTTGTCTTTGTGAAAACTTTTTAAAGCATCGATCGCTATGCTCCCGTAGCCTTTTGAACGATGTTGTTCTCCAATTGCAAAATAATCTACAAATACCGTGTCACCAATAACGGCATTTATGAAAAAACCAACACATTCTCCCGCAACTTCGATCGACAAAATTTCGGCTAAATTTTGTTTTTGTTTTTTTCTTATAATAAAAAAAGGTTTTCTCTCGGCTCGTGGAAAAGCCTTTTTATAAAGCAAATTTATATATCTAATACTTTTTTGCTCAGCATTTATTAATTTCATATTTTACCTTTCTGATAATACTACAATTACTTTTACTATTTTAATTGTATCATATATTGGGTTATGTTAAAATATATATGTTGTTTTAATTTTAGTTGAATTAATAATGTCAGTCTAAGAATAGGTATAATAAACTTTGTTTTAAGGTGAAAATGATGAAATTCGAAAAATTACTAGATAACTTTAATATAGAAAATAAAACATTAAATATATATATTATACTATTTAATATCTTTATTTTGTTTTGTACAGTATCTTTCCTTGTTCCTACTGCCGTTTCTAACGACGATTATTTAATACATATGTTAACCTCGGGTGCATATGGGGAGCATTCAGCATTTGTTGTACTGTCAAACTATTTTTTACTTAGCGTTTTAAGTTTTCTTCAATCCTCAATTGGTGTGTTTAACTTTTTAACGTTGTCACAGTTTCTTTTTCTGTTCATTTCCTTTTGTCTTGTTGGGTTTATTTTTTTACAAAAACAAAAAAACTTTGTAGGAGTTTTTTTATACATAGGTTTCGTTCTTATTTTTGGGATAGATTTTTACAACAACATACACAACACAAAATCGGCAATTTTAATTGCATTTTGTTCGCTTGTCTCGATATATATTGGAACAATAACTAAATCAAAAACTATCACTATTGTTGGTTGTTTCGGCGCTGTTTTCTCGGCGCTTATACGCATGAGCGCCTTTTTAATGGGTGGACTATTTGCGCTTGTATTTGTTGTTTTTTATATACTATTTAACGACAGTTCAAAAAACATAAAGCAAAAAACAATTGATTTTTTACGTTTAGGAACGCCATATTACATAACGTTTGCGGTAATATTAGCTTTGTTTGTCGGTGATCGAATCGTTTATGCTTCTAACGACGACGCGGCTTTTTACGAGAAATACAACAGCGCACGTGCCGAACTCATGGACTATGAGCTTCCGCCGTATGCCCAATATAAACAACAATATGATTCTATCGGAATATCGGAAAATGATCATAAACTTATAAGTGTTTGGGCATTTTCAGAAGCCGACACTTTTGATATAGAAACGCTTGTTGCCATAGGTCAGATAACCGAAAAACAAAATGTATCATCTTTTTTTGTCAATCTTGCCGATCAAGCATTGAATGTTGTAAAAAACATTCCGTTTATTATGTATGTATGTTTGTTTGTCGGATTGTTTGTACTCTTTAAAAAACAAGACAGGCTGCTACTTGTTGCTTTTCCTGTTGCGATTGTCTTAGTGATAGTTGCGACCTCGCTTATAGGACGCATGACACCATGGGTGATGTCGGGGCTTGTTGCATGTTCGGCCGGTTTGCTTTTGTTGTTGATTGATTTTAAAATGGTCACAGAGCGTTTTAAAAAAGCTTCGATATATCTTTCGTGTTTAATAGCTGTAATATCCTGTGCATACGCGGTTATCGTTAGCGTTCCAGAAGTTGGAACTCCAAAAAAACATTTTAAAACCGAGGTTATTGATATATATTCAACCCTAAACAGCACAGAAAACTTGTATCTTGTAGACCTTTTTAGCACCGAACGAATCGAAATTCAACATGTAATTTCTCCATTTTACGCCGTGCCTTTTGACTATTATAAAAATATATATACATTAGGAAACTGGGATACAGAATCCCCAGCCAAAAATTCTGTTCTCGAACGTCATAATATCGAGGGTAGCGCATACCTTTCTCTTGTCGAGACAAACGATGTGTTTTTGGTTGATGTAATGTATTATAACGAGAAACTAAACTACCTAAAAGAAAACGTAAGTGAGGAAGTTACTTTTTCGATCGTTGATGTTGTGGATGGTTTTTTTGTGTTCGGATTTACAAACGAAGCTCCAACACCAACAATTCAAGGCGTTTCGATAAGCGACATTTTGGTTCAACCCAGTAGTCTGTTGCCGGAATTTGCAAACGTTGTTTTTAAAACAGACAGTATGATCGAACAACACGAAATGATATTTCTTGAAGTGACAGATGTCGACAATCCAAGTGAACCTTTGATATACAAAGCAAAGGTTCTTAGCAATGAAGAGGGCGTTACTACAGTTTCGCTTGATGTTCCGTATATTGATTTTAATCTGTTTGGCTCAAACTACATAGCTAATTTAATTGTACAATACGGCGACGGTAGCGTAAGCAAAGGAACAAATAACATTCAATTTATTATTTAAAGGTGGACAAATTGGACTATGACTATTAAATCCAAACTTTCAAACAACACAATAACAGCTTTGTTTGTTGTTGCGTTTAACGCAATAATAATGCTGTTTTGTGTGTTTTTTCTCGTTCCAACATTTATGAACAACGACGACGTTTTAATTAATTATATAGTAAGCGGAGCATTTGGCGAACCGTCTGCCGTTACTTTTTACAACAACATAATCTTTTCAAGCGGTCTTGTCTCACTACATTCTTTGTTTCCCGAAGTTAACTGGCTTGCGGCAATTGAAATATTACTTTTGTTTATCGCTTTTTGTCTTGTTGGATTTATTGTAATCACAAAGTCAAAAACATCTTTTGGCGTTACCGTTGCGGTTTGTTTTAGCCTTATTTTTGCGACAGATTTTTACAACAATCTACAATATTCCAAGATCGTGCCATTTGTTGCACTTGTGGGAATAATTTCAGTGTTGTTCGGTGTTTTAAACAAACAGATGGTAGTTATAGTTTTAGGAGCCTTGATAACGGTGTTTTCGTCTCTAATTCGATTTAATGTTTTTTTAATTGGTGCGGCTCTTGGATTTTTTGTTGTGGTTAGTTATATTATTAAATTTAAAAAGCAATCAATGTTCAAACTAGACATAAACAAAAAGATATTAACGATTTTTTGTTTGCTTTTTTTGGTTATTTTCGGGTTAAAAATATATGATGTATATTTTTATTCGACAAATACTTTAGCAAAAGAATATTCTGATTACAACAACGCACGCATGGCAGTGTCTGACTATTTCTTGCCCGATTACGAACAAAACGAACCTGCGTTTCAAACGCTTGGGATATCAAGCAACGACCATCAATTGATTGACAGTTGGAACTTTTCTGATTTTGAGAAGTTTGGAACACAAACGCTTAACGATATCTCCGAAATATCTTCCCCCGATATTAACTATTTTTTTGAAACTGTTTCTAAGGGATTGTCCGAAATTTTTTTAAATGATTTGTTATACTACATGCTTTTTGTCGTGATTGTGTCGGTTGTGGTTTGCAAAAATAAATCTAAAAACATTTTTGTTCCGCTGTTTTCGTTTTTGTTTGTTGTAATCACAATGTTTATTTTGGGACGCGCAACACGTTGGGTGTCGGCCGGGATTGTTGCGGCTTTATTTGCACTGTTGTTGTTCACGTTGGATTTGAAACAGTTTCGTTTTGTCACAAAACAAAAAACAATAAAAGTATGTGCAGTTATAGTTATGCTGTTTCTTGCAATTATACCGGTGTCGTTGCTTTGTGTTAACGAGATGTCTGAAGACTACGATACCCATTTTAGAACTGATTTAAACGCTGTCCACAGTTCCCTTTCGTTGCAAAATCTCTATCTTTTTGATATAGACACATTTCCTCCAATCGAAAGAACCTCGCCAACCTTTTCCTCTGCTCCAAAAGGACTCTACCAAAACACATATATACTTGGTGGTTGGGACAGTAACTCTCCTTCAAAAAACAGCGTTCTTGAAGAATATTCAATAAGTGGCTCACCCTATAAAGCGTTAGTTGAAAATCAAAATGTGTTTTTGATTGATAACTTTAACTTGCAAAACAAGGTTGAGTTTATACAAGAAAACTACTATCCAGAGTCGTTTGTTTCGATACTTGAATATATAGAAGGTTATCCGATATACTCTTTTACAACGATCCCTGATTTTGAAGTCAATGGCGGATTCCCAATCGTTGACATGGCAGATTTAATCTGCGAAGCCAATGCCGAGTTTACCTCGTTCGCTGTAAAAGTTGAGGGCGAAATACCTGTTGGCGAAGAGATTAAAGTTTTGTTTTCCGATAATGACACTGGTACAACTTCGGCTTATAGAGCAAAGGTTTCCGATTTCAAAGACGGAACAAGTGTTGTTTTGTTTTCTGCTCCATTATCTGACTTTAATTTTTTCTCGGAGTACACAGTTAATATTTTAACACAAATAAATAACAACTTTTTCGCACACGATACCTATCTTTTTAGATTTTAAAACAACTAATAATAACAAAAGGCTTTGCGTTCTGTAATTATGATACAAATAGCAAAGCCTTTTCTTATTGTATTTTAAAACGAGTTCTTTCTTTTGTTAAGTCTATTTCGAAAGCGCTCGTTTAAGATCGTTTGCAATTGCAGTTGTCCAAACATCGGCGCCCTCGTTAGTTAGATGATATGCTGTATCAAAAAAATATTCTGTTGGGTAGACATAGCTACTTAAATCAGAAATAAAGCCAGGGACATTTTGTTCTAAATTATTTTGTTCTGTTTCGATATCATAAACAAGCCCCGCTTCAAAAATAGGAGAAGTTATAACATAAATCTTTGCTCCCTTGTCCTCGACAGCTTTGCTAAACTCGGCAAGTTGTTTCATATATTCGGGGTCAAAAGAAAATCCTCCGTGTGACAGGAATTCGGTTGTGTACATATAATCAAGTGTTGTTCTTGGATATATGTTATCCCCATATTCATTAAATGCATTTCGCTTGTATGCCAAATCGGCCGGCACCAACAAATTGGCAGACAGCGCGCCAAGAGGTTCTTTTATGAAGGTATCAAAAACAAGTCGCGGAACAGCCTTACTTGGATAAACCGTAAAATAATACGGCAAAAGTTGTTTTATTGTTTCGCTATCCAATCGTTCCCAAAGATGTTGGTGGTTCTCAAGAGTTGTAAGCGACAGTTCAATATCGCTTCCCCACGACCCAAAAGCAACTGTAGACACAACGACTATATCCCCTTCATGTATTCCTGGCAAAGACATATCCCACATGAATTTATCACTTAAGCCTCCGTGTAAACCCATGTTAACAACAGACATGTTAAACTCTTGTTCCAAAATGTCGGAACTAATTCCAAACGCCAACTGCGAGGTTCCAACTAGAACTATCTTGGGTTCTGTTGTGTTGTCAAGACGATCGACCTTATCAAGCAAAGCGGCTTGAAAACTCTCTTCAAATTGAGGGGGAATTAACGGCACCGCTACGACGGTTGCTATAATAAAAATAACGCAAAAAGAGATAAACAAAGCCGCTGTTTTTGCAAATTGTTTCATTACTATGTATTATCCCCTTTTTAAAATTGAAAATAAATAAACTGGGTTGTTCCACCAAGCGAGAAATTGGAAAAACCTAATACCATCCAGATACTCGCGATATAGAGCATATATCGAACGGCTATCGGTAATCTGTCAAGCTGTTCCCTTAATCGTATCTTGTTTTCGTGTAATACATCAACCAAAAGCAGGATAAACACACCAATAGCAAACGAAACAAGCCAAAGATGCATGTCATCAATATCAAAGATACTAAGCCAACTGTTTGAAAAGTTATGTATCAACTGGTTAAAAATAAGCGGCAACTGTCCATTTGTTGCCCTAAAAAACATTAGGGTAAGCGAAATTAATGTGAATGTGGTCAAGATACTAATACCTTTAAAGATAGGCTTTGTAAAGCAAAATCTTGAGATAATCTTGTTTTTAAACTTTCTTCTTTTTTTTGCGGAAAAGTTTCCTATAATCTGCAAAAATCCATTTGCCAATCCCCACAAAACATAGTTCCAAGCCGCGCCGTGCCAGATTCCGCTTATTGCAAAAACAATTATAAGGTTAATAGCAAAATGCGGAGATTTTTGTTCCCATGTTTTTGGAAATAAAAGTTTATTAACCCAACGAGACCACACAAGAGGGATAAAGACATAGTCTTGTAGCCAACTTGAAAGCGATATATGCCATCGTTTCCAAAAATCTTGGATAGACACCGCGAAGTATGGTTGCTTAAAATTGTCCATAAGTTTGAATCCCAAAATCTCAGCGGCGCCTATCGCAATGTGGCTGTAGCCGCCAAAATCACCATAGATTTGGAACGCAAACACCATCATTATGCTTATAATTTGAATCCCCGAATATTCCCCAATGTTTTCAAACGCGGCATTAACAATTATAGCCGCCCTGTCCGCAATTACGAGCTTTTCAAAAAAGCCCCACAACATCAACAGCAACCCGTTTCTTACCCTTTTAGCGTCAAAATAATGACGCTCGCTCACTTGTGGCAAAAGGTTTTTACTTCGTTCAATCGGTCCTGCGACAAGTTGAGGAAAAAAACTTACAAAAAGAGCATATTTAAATATGTTTTTTTCGGGTTTTATATCCTCTCTATATACATCAATTGTATACGAAAGGGCTTGGAACGTATAGAAACTTATTCCAACCGGCAACATAACATCAAAAGGCGGCACGTTGAGCTGTACATTAAAAACCGAAAAAACGCCCTGTAACGTGTCCATTGCAAAGTTGTAGTACTTAAAGAAGAACAGTATTGCAAGGTTTATAAAAATGCTTAGAAAAACCACCGTTCTTTTTTTGAAGCTATTGTCACAAAAGCGTTGTATCGCAATTCCACTGAGATAGGTTACGGCGGTACTTGCGGCAATCAACAGAGCATATTTGGCGTTCCAACACATGTAAAAATAATAACTTGCAACCAAAAGCCAAATATATCTAATCTTATGCGGTATAACAAAATAGATTACACACACTATAGGAAAAAATATTAAAAAATCCAGTGAATTAAACAGCATGTGCTTTGGCTCCATTTCGTAATTGCTTTTGTATTGATGTCAAAAAAATTATTCATAGAAAAGATTTGTGAAAAATTTTCTTAATCCACTTTTTTCTTTTTTTTGACTTTGAGAGTCAATAGTGTTAAATCTATCAAACAGTTGTTGTTGTGAATCAAACTGTTGAACGGCGTATGACGGAATGAGTTTTCGATATCCCCCGTTTTTTATCTGGAGATTTGCGTTCATGTTGTCGTTAGCTCCATATTCAAAAACCGTCTTAAGCTGTTCTTTAAGATTGTTGTCGTTAACTCTAACCGCAACTTCAATTCTGCGTTCGGTATTCCTTGTTAAAAAATCCCCCGAACTTATGAAATATTGGGCACTAGTTCCCGTTCCAAAACAGAAAATTCTTGAATGTTCAAGATATCTTCCGACAATGCTAATAACTCTGATGTTATCGGTCAACCCGGCAACACCGCTTTGCAAACAACATATTCCGCGAATATACATCGTCACCTTAACTCCGGCAGACGAAGCTTCAACGAGTTTTGTTATGATGTCATAGTCACTAATCGAGTTGCATTTAATATTTATCTCAGCAGGAAGCCCTTCTTTTGCTTTTTCAATCTCAAGTTCAATTAACTTTATAAACTGTGATTTAAATCCAATAGGCGCGGCAAAGATATCTCCGTCGATTTCAGGAAGTTCTCCGCAAGAAATCGAGTTAAAAACCTCAAGCAGTTCTAAACATATCTTTTGTTTTGATGTAACAAAACCTATATCTGTGTAGAGCGTTGCGGTTTTTTCGTTAAAATTCCCCGTGCCGACGTATCCTATGTGGCTTAGTTTGTTGCCGGTTTTCTTGGTTATCAAGATAAGCTTTGCGTGTACTTTATAGTCACCTAGTCCATATATTACGGTACAGCCAGCGTCCTCAAGAAGTTTGGCATATTCGATGTTGTTTTCTTCGTCGAATCGTGCACGAAGTTCAATTATCGCCAAAACTTGTTTTCCCTTTTCGGCGGCTTTTATTAAAGCGCTAATTATTTTGCTGTCGTTAGACACACGATAAAGTGTTATTTTAATCGATACAACATCTGGGTCGTCTGCCGCCTTATCAATTAGGTCGATTATCTTTTCAAAACTTTGAAACGGGAAAAACATAAGTTGGTCGTTTTTCTCAAAAACTTTACTTTTGTAAAACGAAACTTGTGGTTTTATCGCACGGTTTTTATTATAGTAAAACTGTGCATAGTTCCTTGAATCAAACGCTGATTCAATCATCATCAGATGCTTTAAATCAAGTGGTGTTTGCTCAACAAATATATCGTTTTTTTCGATTCCAAGTTGGTCTGTAAGGTGGCGAGCCATAGCCTCACCTAGTTCCTGTGAAACCTGTAGCCGAACAGGAGCTAGTTTTTTGCGCTTTTTAATAAGCATCGTCATCTCAGAACGATAGTCTGTGTCCAGTTTAAACACGCCTTCGTCGGGGTTGATATCAGCGTTTCGTGTAACTCTGAATATAATTTTTTCATCAATTTTATATTTTGAAAAAACGATGTCTATGAACTTATATATAAGTTCAACAGCAGTTGTAAATTCGGATAACGGTTTTTCTTTGTTCCAAACAACCCCACGCCCAATCGTAGGAACCGGAACAACGCCAAACAAAACCCCTCCGTTTTTTTGCTTAAATCTAATATAGATATACTGTTCACAGTTTTGCAAAAACGGATAAGGGTGTCTTTTATCGATCACTTGTGGAGATAAAAGAGGCATCAATTCCGATATAAAGTAAGATTTCCAAATTTGAAGCTCTTTTGAAGAAAGCTTATCAAGATTAACTTTTTTAATCCCCTCTTTTGAAAGCTTTTTCATAAGTTCTTTATACGTTGCATCTTTTTCTTTTGTCAGTTCTTTAACCATTGATATCGTGGCGTTTAATTGTTCTTTCAGGTTCATTCCTGTTTTGTTGTCAATTAAATCGGGAGACACAATCATCTGATCCACTAGTGTTCCAATTCTAACCATGAAAAATTCATCAAGATTAGAACCATATATTGCAAGAAATTTAAGCTGTTCAAACAACGGATTGTTGGCGTTATCACATTCGTTTAAAACACGCTTATTAAACTGAAGCCAACTGAGCTCACGATTTACAAAAATATCTTTGCTTAAATTGTTTTCATTTTCTGACATAATTACACTACCCATATAAAAAATAGTTTAAGATTAAAATAACAATGCTTACTAAAATTGAAATTAAAATTAAAACAACATTTAGTTTTCCCATAAAAAACCTTTTTAGTGGTTGTGACAAAATATATGTTTTCTATGATAATTAATAAGAAATGTAGGGACAACCCTTGCGGTTGTCCGAAAAGGTAGTAATTCCACCACCATTTCGGACAGGGGCAAGCCTAAGTCCCTACACACTTTGTGTATTATTACAATTTTGTCACAGGCCCAATTAAATAGAGTTACTTTTTTAATTTAACTGCTGCGCAACACTTATCTGCTATGTTTTGCGCCGTTAATCCGAAATATTCCAAAACTTGTTTTGCAGGAGCAGATTTTCCAAACACATCGTTAGCCCCAACTTTGAGAACAGGAACAGGATATTGTTCGCAAACCAATTCTGCAACTGCCGAGCCCAAGCCCCCAATGACACTGTGTTCTTCTGCAGTGACAATAGCGCCAGTGTTTTTTGCGGCATCTAGAACAATCTTTTGATCAAGCGGCTTAATTGTATGAATGTTTATAACAGAAGCTGAAATTCCTTGTTCTTCAAGCATCTTTGCGGCTTCGAGAGCTCTTGACACCATTAAACCGTTTGCAATTATCGTTACGTCGCTACCCTTAACAAGCTCTACGCCTTTTCCGATTTCAAATTTATAATCTTCTGAATTTATAACCGGAACCGCAAGACGCCCAAATCTTAGGTATACGGGGCCTTCAAACTCTGCCGCCGCCGCTACTGCCTGTCTTGCTTCGATGTCGTCAGACGGGGAAATAATAGTCATTCCGGGGATAGTTCTCATTAGCGCTATATCTTCGTTACACTGATGTGTCGCGCCGTCTTCCCCAACCGAGAAGCCAGCATGGGTTGCGGCTATCTTTACGTTAAGGTGTGGATACCCAACCGAGTTTCTTATCTGTTCGAAAGCTCTTCCGGCAGCGAACATAGCAAAAGAGCTTGCAAATGGAATTTTTCCGCTAGCGGCAAGTCCCGCCGCAACGGACACCATGTTTGATTCGGCAATGCCACAATCTATGAATCTTTCGGGAAATTGTTTCGCGAAAACCGCGGTCTTTGTTGCGCCCGCAAGGTCGGCGTCTAGCACAACAACGTTTTCATTTTGTTTGCCAAGCTCCGCTAAAGCATTTCCGTAACTTTCGCGTGTAGCAATATTTTTTACTTCAGCCATACCCATTAAGCCTCCAAACTCTTTTTAATGTTGTTTAAATCGGTCATCGCCTGTTCGTATTGCTCGTCGTTAGGAGCAGTTCCGTGCCAAGACGCTTTGTTTTCCATAAAGGAAACGTCTTTTCCTTTTATTGATTTTTGAATAATCACTGTAGGTTTGTCGCAAGGCTCAGCCGCTTTGTCAAAAGCTTGTTTAAGCGACAAGAAATCATGGGCGTCGGCGGTTAATACCCTAAAACCGAAAGCCTCAAATTTATCTGTTATCGGATATGGCGAGTTAACCTTTTCAATTTCGCCGTCGATTTGTAGTCCGTTGTTATCAACAATCAACACAAGGTTGTCAAGTTTTCTGTGGGCAGCTAACATAGAAGCTTCCCAAACCTGTCCCTCTTGAAGTTCTCCATCGCCCAAAATAGCATATACTTTGTACGATGCGTTATCAAATTTTGCCGCAATAGCCATTCCAACTGCACACGAAATTCCTTGGCCCAAAGAACCCGAACTCATGTCAACGCCAGGTATGTTTTTCATATCGGGGTGTCCTTGCAATATCGAATCAAGGCTTCTGAATGTTTTTAATAGTTTAGTGTCGAAATAGCCCATCTCCGCAAGAACGGCATAAAGTGCGGGGCATGTGTGACCTTTTGAAAGAACCACACGATCGCGGTCTTGTTTTTTCGGGTCTTTCGGGTCGATGTTTAAAACCTCGTTGTAAAGATATGCATAGGTGTCACACATTGAAAGCGATCCACCCGGGTGCCCTGCTTTTGCACTATGAACTTGGTCTATTACATCGATTCTAAGTTGATTTGCAAAAAGTTTAAGTTGCTTTAATTTTTGATTGTCCATTATTTTTTCCTTTCGGTTTATTATAATATATCCTGATATTTTTTCTCTATAAATTCGATAGCCTCGGCAACTCCGCCTTTAAGGCAAGAGGCAACAACAAGGTCGGCTTCGCTTTTTACGTCTTGTGGAGAGTTATCAACTGCAATTGAATATCCCGAAGCTTTAAACATTCCTACGTCGCTGTAATAGTTTCCGATAGTTATTACCTTTTTTATATCAAATTCAAACATCTCACACAATTTTGCGAGCGCATTTTCTTTAGTTGATTTTGTCGGCATAATTTCGTAGTATAGTTCGTTGGTTCGAGAAAAATTAAAAGTTTTTGAGAGATCTGTGTTCACGTAATTTTCGTTAAAATACTGTTCAACCTTGTCTATATACGCTTCGTCTCCTGCAAACAACACCTTATTCCAACCACTTGGAACAGCGGTTATATCGGTCATTGTATATGTTAGATGTTCCATCGTGAAATGTTCCGAAACATGTCTGTTCATCTTGGTTGAATAGTTTTCTTTTTGTTTCATTATTACGACGCCAACGTTTGAAAAACGTTTTGAAACATCACTAATAATTTCAACTACACTTTGTTCCAAAGTTTCGTCAAACACGAGTTTCTCTTTTTTATAATCGTACATTATTCCGCCGTTGCAAAGTATCGCCGGATGGGTGAATTTAACCAAGTTGGTATAGTACCCAACAGAGTCTATCCCCCTTCCAGTTGCAAGCGTAAAGTTTCCGCCTTTTGCAATAAAGCTGTCAATAGCCTCGATATTGACTTTTGGCAAGCCATGTCCCGCTTCAAGCAACGTTCCGTCCATATCACATACAACAAGTATATCGCTAAGTTTAATCGCCATTGTCTACCTCAATTTTTATTTTTTTAAGATAATCTTTAAAATATTGCGGAAGTTCACTCTCAAACTCAATATATTCGTTTTTTATAGGATGGACAAACCCCAACAGTCTTGCATGTAGGCATTGTCCTTCAAAAATATCTTTGAGTGGTTTTCCGCCATATACCTCGTCCCCTACAAGCGGATGCCCTATCGAGGCGAGATGAACCCTAATTTGGTGGGTTCTACCCGTTTCAAGCTTAAGCGACACCAACGAAAATCTATCCGTTTCACCTAAGACTTCGTAATGTGTTACGGCATGTTTAGAGTTTTGTTCGGTAACACAAAATTTTTTTCGATTGTTTTTGTCGCGACCTATTGGTTTGTCTATCGTTCCAACATGTTGTTTAAACTTTCCGTGAGCCACCGCAACATAAACCCTCGACATAGAATGTTGCTCAAGTTGTTTTGAAAGACCGATGTGCGCCCTGTCGTTTTTCGCAACAACAAGAAGTCCACTTGTGTCTTTGTCTATCCTGTGGACAATTCCTGGACGTTTTACTCCATTTATTCCAGAAAGTTCTCCGTCAAAGTGATAAAGTAACGCGTTAACCAACGTTCCGTCGGGATTGCCCGCCGCCGGATGTACAACCATCCCTTTATGCTTATCTATAACCGCAATGTCTTGATCTTGGTAAACGATGTTTATATCGATGTTTTGCGGAATTACGTCGATAGATTTAATCTCGGGAATTGCCACTTCAACAATGTCATTTTTTAAAATTTTATGGCCTTTGGATATCTTTTTTCCATTTTTTTTAACAAGACCCTCTTCAAACAACCGTATCACAAGCGTCCTTGAAAAATCCGTAATAGCGCCTTGAACAAATACGTCACAGCGTTTTCCTTCGTCGGCTTCAGTTGCCGTCAACACAACTGTTGAAAGTTTGTCAAAATCTAGATTATTCATCTTTATTTTTATCATTAAGTTTGTCGGTTTCGCTAAGTGATTCGACGTCTAGTTGTGGCGAATCAACTTGTTTTTTATTTTTATCTTTTGAACTTTCGTCAAAAAACAATATGGCAACAGCAAAAAGAACCGCGCCAACCGTTACAAGACAATCGGCAAAGTTAAATATAGGGAAATTGAAGAACAAAAATTCAAGGTAATCAAATACAAACTGATTAAACACCCTATCATAAAGGTTTCCAAGTCCGCCCGCTATTATCATTATCATCGAAACTTTAAAAAGCAGATGATATTTTTTTGCAACAAAAAACAATATATAAAGCATGACCAAAATAATAATAAATGTGGCGATGCTCAAAGCTGTCGTTCTTCCTTGAAACAAACCGAAACCAGCGCCGGTATTTTCAACATATGTGAGCCCTAATATTCCGGGGATTAGAGTATATGTTTCTCCTGTGTTAAGAATAGGCATCAAGAAAATCTTCAAAGCCCTATCTATAACAACTAGCAAAAACATCGAAATAATAGATATAATCAAATTAACCTCTTACACTTACAGCGGTGTCACAGACACCGCCACAAAAAACATAAATAACTTAAAATATATTTGTTATCTACACAATTTTAATTTGCCGTGCGACAATATGCCTGTCACGGCAAATTAATGTATTTTATCTTTTAAAAAAAACATTTTTTAGACAGTATATAAAAACTTAGTTGTGACCGCCAAAGTCAAGTTGTCCAAATCTTGATGTCGGTTTGTTGGGTTCAAGTTTAAAAACTGAAAAATCAAGATCTGGCTCGACAGCAGAAACTTCTGGAGTTTCCGGTTTGTTTTCAGCTTTAACCGGACTTGGTTCAACTTCCGATGCTGGTTGTTCAATCTGTGTGCTTTTCTCGGGTTCAGCCTCGCTAGCCGCACCTTCCGAAACAGTTTCGACAATCGGTTCGGGTTTTGCCGCTTCCGGTTCGTCAGTGTAGTCTTTAGACAAGCTTCCAGCTATGAGTTTTCCGGCTTCATCAAATTCCGGAACAAGTCCAATAGCGTTTATGTGGCTATTATACATTGCAAGCATTTCTCTTCTAAAGCTTGTTATTTCTTTTTTCATAAGTTTTAGAGTTTGCTTACTTTCTTCTGCTTGCTCAACTGCTTTCGATGATATTCTTTCTGCGTCCAATTTAGCTTCTTCAATTATTGAATCAGCTTTTTGTCTCGCTTCTCTAATCATAGTATCGCTCATTTTTTGTGCGGCAATCAACGCATTTTTAAGCGTTTCTTCGTCTTTGCGATAATCTTCCATCTGTACGGCGATAGAATTAACTCTGTTTTCATAGTTTAATCTATCCGCCATTAAAGCATCAATCTGATCGGCTATTTGAGACAAAAACGCTCTTACGTCTTCGACTATATAACCTTTTTTGTCTGTTTCGAACTCTACGTTTCTGATATCACTTGAACTGAACATATATATCCCCCAAAAAAATATAATTTATGAATTTAGAAATAGACGCCGCTACTTTCAAGCTCGTCTAAAAGATCACCGACAATTCCAACATTAAACGGTGTAATAATGAAAGTGCTGTTTGCAACCCTTTTTATCTGTCCGTTATTTGCGTATGCAACACCACTTAAAAAGTCAATAAGCCTTCTTGCGACATCTTTGTGTGTCGATTCAAGGTTAAGTACAACGGTACGTTTGTTGTTGAGTTGGTCGGCTATACCGCTTGCGTCCTCAAACCTTTCGGGTTTAACAAGAACAACCTCAAGTTGTGTCGTAGCGTTAATGTTAACTATCTTGTTACTTTGCTTCATTTTAGACGCAACAGCCTTTGGCGGTTTTCCTACATCGGTATCTTCAAGACTATCTAAGCCTTCAAGTTCGTCGTCGTCCAGCATGTCGTCTTCGGGACCATACCCGAAAAGATCTTTAACAGTATCAATAAAACTCATACATTTACTCCCAAGAAATTATTTGAATAGCGAAGAGCCTATTCTAACTACGTTTGAACCGCACAGAATAGCGCTGTCGAAATCATCCGACATTCCCATCGACAAAAAATACATATTTATATTATCTATTTTTTTTTGCTCAATGTCAATAAATAGTTTGCTCATTTTTAAAAACAATTTTTCTGTTGTCGCTTCGTCTTCAATAGGCAGGATTGTCATAAGCCCCATAACCTTTATTCCCAAGAGGTCTTTTGCCTTTAAAAGAAGCTCTAAAAGTCCGCTTTCCGGAACGCCCCATTTGTTTGGGTCATCCCCAATATTAACCTCGATCATTATCTTTTGAACAACATTTTTTTGCAAAGCCTTTTTGTCTATCGCTTCAAGAAGTTCGACGCTGTGCACGCTATCGATATAGTCAACCTCTCCGACAACATATTTAACCTTATTTTTTTGCAAATGTCCTATAAGATGAACTTCGGCATTGTTTTTTTTAAAAAAATCAAGTTTACCCATAAGCTCTTGAACCCTGTTTTCGCCCACCACTTTAAGCCCCATATCAAAACAACATTGTATCTCTTCAATACTCCTAGTTTTTGTTACCGCCATTATCGTGATATCCGAAACAGTTTTGTTTGTTTTTTTTGCCGATATTTCAACTTGTTCAAGGACCCGTTTAATATTTTGGTGTATCTTATCAGTTAATCTGTTTTCCGTCATAAAGTTCCTTTCCTTCGACGATTATGTTGTCATAAAGCTCTATACCGTCTGTGTAACCGTTTGAAGCTTCCACTAATAAAAAATCATTAGTTTCATATAAAATCGTGTCTTCTGTTATCGGCTTAAACCTAATTTCGGTTCCATATTGTATATAAACCCCCAAAACGCCTTGTTCGGTTCTAAGGTGAGAACGATCAATTTTTATTCCGTTGTAGTTCATAAAATTAATGTTAACGTCTTCAATTCTAAGCCGTACTATGTCGGGACTTAAATTGTCACATTCAAACACAACAACGCTTTTATCGCTTGTTTCATCGTTTAAAATCGAATATACTTCGCCCTTGATAGTACCAACCGCATCATAGTTAAACTCTATGTTAACTCCGGATCCAACAGAAAGTCTTTCCGCCTCTTCTTTTTCGACGATAGCGGCAAAATACCATATGTAACTGTTCATTATCTTACATTGGTCAGATGTTTCAAAATACTTTTTATTATCGTTAACAAGCGTTTCTATCCCTTCAACGCTCATCTCTAAAAGAGATGTCGGGTTAACTGCTGTTTCAAATCCGTCACAAGACGAAACAAAAAAACCATCTGCATCGGAAAAAACATATCCGCTTGGCTGATATGTAAGAGTTTTAAGGCGAGCAATCTCGCCCTCAACATCAACGATCTCTTGTTCATACGAGATGTTGTTTCCCGATATGGCAGCATAACCGTTCAGATGACGTTCGATGTCGCTTGAAAGGCTAACAACCTCATCATAGTCAAGCTTTTTATCCGAAATATCCTCGGAATATTGTGTGAGCGTTCTATATATATTTTGCCTTAACGCGTCTACGTTTACAACTCCGCTTTCTCCAACTCCGCTCAAAAGTTGAAGTTGTTCGAGTCGTTGTTCCAACAGCTTGATTTCAAGAGAATTTGCGGCTGCTTCAGGCGAGGAATAAACGTTTGCTACAACAGATCCTTTTGCGACCTTTTCGCCGTTTTCAACAAGATACTCTCGTATTCCACCCTCTTCTTGAACCACAATTCTTTCGTCACGAACTGCAATCCCTAAGGCACTTATGCTGTCCGAAATATTATAAAGCGTAGCTGTTTCGACAACTATATCAGATGATACCACTGAAAAAATATTAAATGCAATATAAAAAACAGTTAAAGCCAGAAAACCCATTATCAGGTTTCTTATAAATTTACTCCGCATCGTTCAATACGTTATCTAAAGTTGGGATATATTTAGACGGTATAATCGTTGAAATAGCGTGTTTGTACACGAGATTTTGACGGCCGTCACTTTCAAGGATAACGGTAAAATTATCAAATCCCCTTACGAAACCTTTAAATTGAAATCCGTTTGTAAGATATACAACCAAAGAAACTTTTTCTTTTCTTGCGTGGTTTAAAAAGGTATCTTGCAAATTAATATTTTTCATAACCTCACCCCATCATTTTGTTAATTATATTCTAAAGTTTTCCCATTGTTTAATTATGTCGTTTTTTATACTTTCGAGAGAATTCTCGCAAATATCATACGTAAGCGCCTTTGAATGCCTCTTAAACCATGTTATCTGTCTTTTGGCATATCTTCTGGTCGCTTGCTTAAGCATCAACACAGCTTGCTTAAGAGTTTCATTTCCATCAAAATAGTTAAAAAACTCCTTATACCCAATCGCTTGTGCCGCCGTTTTAAAAACATCTTTATTCTCAAATACTAATCTTGCTTCGTCTAAAAGTCCTTCTTCAACCATCTCGTCTATTCTTTTTTCGATCCTGTCATATAGATATTGTCTGTTTGATGCCACCAGAACGACTGTCATAGGATTATATTTTGACGGAGTTTGTTTTGATAACATTTCATGCGTTGTGGCATTTTGTCCAGAAACGATGAATATCTCAAGCGCTCTTAATATTCGTTTTTCGTCGTTTGTTTCGATACGTTTGGCGTAGTCTTTGTCTACCTTTAGAAGTTCATCATAAAGTTTTAAAAGCCCCTCTTTTTGGGCACGTTGCTTTAGGTTTTGCCTAACCTCAAGGTTAGAAGTATTTTTTGAAAACTTAATTCCATTTATAAAGGTTGAGATATAAAGACCTGTTCCCCCACATATGATAGGAACTTTGTTTCGAGAAAAAATATCATCTGCCGTTTGTTCACAACGATTGTGAAAATCAGAAACATTAAAAAGCTCGCAAGGTTCCAAAAAATCTACAAGGTGGTGCTTAACTGCTTGACGCTCCTTTATGGTTGGCTTTGCCGTTCCTACATCAAGATGTTTATAAATCTGCATAGAATCTGCGGAAATTATCTCTCCAGAAAGCTCTGACGCTAGCGATAATGCAAGCTTTGACTTTCCAGTTGCAGTAGGCCCCGCAACAACCAATATCTTGTTATTATTGTATTCTTCCAAAACGTTTCTCCAGCTCGTGTTTAGACATTTCAAACATTACCGGACGGCCGTGTGGGCAGTATTTGACGCCGTGCTCGGTAATCAACTTTTCAATTATATAAATAAGCTCATTTTTCGAAGTTTTATGCCCCGCTTTAATTGCCGCCCTACACGCTATCGAACTTAAAAGCCATTCCTCTTTTTCAAGCGAAAGGTTGGCTTTAGGTAAACAAAGTTTTTGCGCAAGTTCTTGAACCGTATCTTTAACACAATTGATGTTTAAAAATATTGGTATCTCCCTTACCGAAATTTCGTTTTCTCCAAAATCATCGACCAAAAAACCCGTTTGTTCCACAAGATGTTTTTTTTCAAACAACACTTGTTTTTCTTTTTTAGAAAGCGAAACAATCACAGGTTCAAGCACAACTTGACGACTTTTTTGTTTGTTATCCGCCAAAAGCCTATCGTATAAAAATCTTTCGTGTGCCGCATGTTTGTCGACAAAGATAAGCTTTTCATTTGTCTTACATATTATATAAGTTTCAAACACTTCCCCTAAAATCTCAACAGAAACCAGTTGAGCAGAAACTTGTTGTTCACTTTCGACAACATCTTCAAAGATTTTGTCTTGTTCCTGTATTTCCGTTGTTCCGACAACCTCTTGTTTTGTCTCGTAGTACGACGAAGGGTCGATAGAAAGGCTATGGTCATTTGTTTTGAACGAAGTTTTGTTTGAACTTAAAAAACTGTCAGTTGACTTATTTTCTGAGCCAAACGAAAAAAGTTTTGCCATTCCAAAATTGTTATCGCTGTTTGGTTCAAAATCCTCTTTTGTTTGAACGGTCGTTTCAAAAAGCAAAGTTTGCACAACATTTGTTTCGACTTTTATATCATTTGTTTGTTGCTCGGTTACTATCGGTTGGGTTTGAGCGTTAAGCTGTAAATTTTCGCTGTTGTTTTGGTATCCAAACGAAGTTGTAACGCTTGAAAGCGACGCTTTAACCGCATAGTAAACCGCGTGAAATATCTCTTTTTCGTTGGAAAACTTAACTTCAATCTTTGACGGATGTACGTTAACGTCTATCTCGTCAAACGGCATCTCGATATCGAGAACAAAAACAGGGAATTTTTTGTGCATCAAAACATCGGCATACGCTTGTTCAACCGCCGAAACGATAGTCTTGTTTTTGACATATCTTCCATTTATAAAAGAAAATTGAAAAGCTCTGCTTTTTCTTGCGCCCTCGGGTTTGATAATAAACCCTTCGACATTAATCTTACGTTGTTCATTTTTTTTAACTTCAATCAAATTTTCCGATATATCTTTTGGCAAAATCATATATATCGACGAGAAAAGAGAACCGTCGTTTTGGGTTTTAAAGATTAATTTTCCCTCTTTGATAAAAGAAAACGCTATTTCGGGATGTGCTAGCGCTTGTTGTTCTACTATTGATTGAATAACGTTTGCTTCGTGTGCGTCGCTTTTTAAAAACTTCATGCGGGCAGGGGTGTTGTAAAAAAGATCGCCCACAAAAAATGTTGTTCCGTCGGGCGCTCCCGTTTCAGATAGTTCCCCGTTTTCTCCGCCACAAATTAAAAACTCTGTCGCAAAATCCGCCTGTCTCGTTTTAGTTATAAGCTTAACTTTTGACACCGCCGAAATTGCCGCCAACGCTTCTCCGCGAAACCCCAGTGACTTTATCTCGAAAAGATCTTTTTCACACGATATTTTGCTCGTTGCGTGACGCAAAAAAGCGGTCTCAATCTGTTCGTTTGCTATGCCACAACCGTTATCCGTTACGCGTATTAATTTAAGCCCGCTTCCCCTTATCTCAACTTCGATAAAGTCGGCGCCGGCATCGATTGAGTTTTCTACAAGCTCCTTAACCACCGAAGACGGTCTTTCAACAACCTCTCCGGCGGCTATTAGTTCACGTAAATTTTTTTCAAGCAACTTTATGTTTGGCATCTAGCTAAGCTTTTGTTCCTTAATTCTTTTTAATTTTGAAAGTATATTAAGCGCTTCTATCGGCGTTAAAGTGTCTATACAGATTTTATCTATCTCTTCAAAAATCTTGTTTTGTTCCTTTGAGATTATATCATCAGAATTTGAAGTTTTTGTTAACAAATTTTGTTTTGGAGTGTGCGCAACCTGTTTTTGTTCGAGTTTCTCCAAAAAATCATACGCCATGTCAGTGACTTCTTTTGGAACTCCCGCAAGTTTTGCAACCTCTATTCCATAACTGTCGTCGGCAGAACCTACAACAATTTTATGTAAAAAAACAATATCATCGTCGCGTTTTTTTGCGGCAATATTGTAGTTTTTGACGTTATCAAACTCGTTGTCTATCTCGGTTAGCTCGTGGTAGTGTGTCGCAAACATTGTTTTTGCGCCTATACCGCCACACTTACAGATGTGTTCAATCACAGCGCGAGCCATGCTCATTCCGTCATATGTAGAAGTTCCGCGCCCTATCTCGTCGAGTATTACAAGGCTGTTTTTTGTTGCACAGTTTAAAATTTCGGCAACCTCTTTCATCTCAACCATAAAAGTAGAGTCGCCCGAAAAGAGGTCATCCGACGCTCCTATCCTAGTAAAGATAGCGTCTACAACACCGATATGTGCAAACGACGCCGGAACAAAACACCCGATTTGCGCCATGTAAACTATTAGTGCAGTCGCCCTCATATATGTCGATTTTCCCGCCATGTTTGGCCCTGTTATTATGTTAACTAGGTTTTTGTCTCTGTCTAAAAGACTGTTGTTTGGAACAAAAAGTTCCCCGTCAATAACCTTTTCAACAACGGGATGTCGTCCGTTTTGAATGTCTATAACGTCCGAATTGTCAACGCTCGGTCGAATAAAGTTGTTTTCAATCGAAACTAAAGCAAACGAACAAAGCACATCGATAACCGATATACAATCAACCGACTTTTGAACCCTTTCGAGATTTTTTTCAAGTCGTTCTCTTAGGTTATCAAAAATAGCTCGTTCAAGATTTAGAAGTTTATCGTTGGCTCCTAGTATCTTGTCTTCAAGTTGTTTAAGTTCTTCGGTTATAAACCTTTCGCCGTTTGCAAGTGTTTGTTTTCTGATAAAGTTATCGGGAACGCTGTTTGAATTAAGCCGCGAAACTTCGATATAATACCCAAAAACTTTGTTATAGCCAACTTTTAGTGTTTTAATCCCCGTTTGGTCTTTAAGCTTTTGTTCCATTCGTGCAAGATATGTTTTCGAGTTATGTAAAATCTCGCGAAGTTCATCTACTTCTGGGTTATGTCCAAATTTAATATAACCTCCGTCCTTTAATAGGGCGGGTGGTTGTTGTTCAATAGTAGCTTCAATCTCCTCTTTGATATCGTCGAGCGTATCAATTTCAAGGCTTAACTCGCTTAACATCTCGGAATTAAAACCGTTTGTAAGCGCTTTAAGTTCGACAAGTTTTCCGGCCGACGTTGAAAGAGAAATCAGGTCTCGTGGCGACACGGATTTATAAACAATCCTTGTCATTATTCTTTCGATGTCGTGAATTGTTTTTAAAATATCGTTTATCTTTAAAAGACCTATATTATTTTGCACAAGCTCTTCAACAGAGTTAAGGCGCTTGTTTATCTCATCAACCTCGACAAGCGGCTTTTCCATGAAGGAACGAAGCTGCCTTTTGCCCATTGCCGACCCCGTTTTGTCAAGCACCCAAATAAGGCTTCCTTTTCGCTCCCTTCCCGAAAAAGTTTCGGTTAGTTCAAGGTTTTTTCTTGTTTTTGCGGAAAGAGACAGATATTGTTTTTCTCGGTAGCAAACTATGTCGTTAAGCCTTGTTGCGCCCTCAAATTGGGTATCTATAATGTATTTTACAAGTGCGCCCAAAGCACACAACGCAAAACCTTTGTCAAACATAGAAACTTTAGATATCTTCTGTTCTGAAAACAGCTTTATCACGTTGGACATAGCTATTGACTGGTCAAAGTTTCCGTCGTACAAAATGTTGGGGTTTATGTTTTTTGATTTGGTTATAAACCTATTAACCATCTTGTTGTTTGCAACAGCTTCATTACAGATTATCTCTTTTGGGTCAAACCTCGAAAGTTCGTTTATTATCCCGTCTTCTGAAACACCCGACTCGGTCACAAACACCTTTCCCGACGTTATGTCTGCCGCGCAAAAACCAAATCCGTCTTTTGTCATGAATATACACGCAAGATAGTTGTTGCGTTCCTCCGAAAGCATACTATTCTCGGTCACTGTTCCGGGGGTAACTACGCGCACTACGCCACGTTTAACTATCCCTTTTGTTTGCGACGGAAGTTCCATTTGTTCACATATAGCGACACGATAACCTTTTTTTATAAGCTTTGCAATATAACCTTCGCTACTGTGATGGGGAACACCACACATTGGGGCACGCTCCGAAAGCCCACATTCCCTTCCGGTTAACGTGAGTTCAAGCTCCCTTGACGCCGTTAAGGCATCGTCAAAAAACAGCTCATAAAAATCACCCAAACGGTAGAGAACAAGTTCATCTTTATGTTGTTCTTTTATTTTAATATACTGTTTCATCATCGGGGATATTTTTTCAATATCTTTCGGATACGGCATTATGTACCTCTTATCTTATTTTATCTATTTAAAATTTAATAGTTCCATAGAGTTTTTTTGCGATTACATTGTCTATTGTCACATCATAAAACATATTTATCTCAAGATCTCCCTTTACAAGCACAACTGAGTTGTTGTCAAGCCTTGTTTCAAAAAAACCATCTTGTCTTTTTTCGGTTACAAGACAACGTTTTGTTTTTCCAACAAGTTGTTTTTCCAACTGTTCTGTTATTTGTTCTTGAAGGTTAATAAGCCTTGTTAGACGTTTGGATTTTTGTGAATATTCGGTTTTGTCCTCCATATCATACGCCTTTGTTCCCTCTCGCTTTGAATAAATAAACGTAAAAAGCGAATGATATTCTACTTTTTCAACAAGTTCTAGCGTATCTTCAAACTCTTCCTCTGTCTCTCCCGGAAAACCGGCTATAATGTCGCTTGAAAACGTGACATCGGGAATTATGCTTTTTGCATTTTCAATAAGTTCAAGATATTCTTCACTGGTGTATCTTCGGTTCATAAGTGACAAAACCCTGTCGTTGCCCGATTGAACCGGAAGGTGTATATGGTGGCTTATATGTTTGCTTTTTGCAATTGTATTGAAAAGCTTTTGTGAAGCGTCTTTTGGGTGTGACGTCATAAAACGCACAAGAAACTCCCCTTTAACCTTGTCAATCTCTTCTAGAAGGTCGGAAAAATCAATCTTTTGTTCAAGGTTTTTCCCGTAACTATTTACGTTTTGCCCCAAAAGCATAATTTCTTTATATCCGCTTTTTACAAGGCTTTCAACTTCTCGGATAATATCGTCACTTTTTCGACTTCGCTCTCGTCCCCTTACAAACGGAACAACACAATATGTACAAAAATTGTCGCAACCATACATAATCGGAACAAACGCACGACAAAGCGAATCCCTAACGGTTGGAAGATTTTCAACTATCTCAAAACTTTCTATGTCGCCTTTAAAAATACGCTTGCTTCCCGAAAGCCTTTGTTGCAAAAGAAACGGCAACCGGTCCAGTGCATTGGTGTTGAAAATCACATCAACATATGGATAGCTCTTCGATATCTTCTCTTCAATATGTTTTTGTTGAACCATGCAACCACCAAGAGCAATTAATAGTTTTCCGTTTTGTTCTTTAAGTTTTTTCAAATTTCCAACATGTCCGAAAACCTTATCCTCGGCATTTTCTCTAACGGCACATGTGTTAAAGATAATTATATCTGCATTTTGTTCGTCGAGCACGCTTAACGCCCCATGTTGTGACAACAAGCCTTTTATCTTCTCGCTGTCATTAACATTTTGTTGACAACCATACGTCTTAACAAAATATCTCAACCCTTCAAGCAAGTTTGCTTTCGTCTTTGAACATAGCATCAAATCACTGTTGTTATTTTTCAAGTGTAACCTCTAAATTTTTTTCTTTGATTTTTAAGTATACAATAATTTGTCGTTTTTTTCAACATTACATGATCAAAAAACAATACTGTTTTTGTTGTATTATATATCTTTATGTATAAAAATAAATTTAATTATTTTTATGTTGTTATGACGAGCACCAAAATGATTTTTTTGAAAAATTTACAAGTAATGTATTTAAAATTTACTGTTTCGTAGAATAAAAGATATATCAGAAAGCAAATTTTGAAAGGTAATAGTTTGAAACAAAGTTTCAAACATAAGTTTTGTTCTTTTCAGTCAATACAATAACCAAAATTTTGCCATCATAAAAATCGCTATGGCAAAACCGCTCAATACATCAAGAAAGGAATGTATAATTATATGAAAATAGCTTTTTTCGACACAAAAACATACGACAAGCAGTACTTCGAGTTGTTTTCTAAACAATATAACCACACAATTTTGTTTCTCGAAGCAAAGTTAACAACCGAAACCGCCACGCTTGCAAAAGGATGTGGGGCAGTTTCTGCGTTTGTTAACGCAGATATCTCGCGCGATGTTTTGAGCGCTTTGAAAGAATGTGGCGTAAAACTTCTTTTAATGCGTTGTGCCGGTTACAATAACGTCGACCTTGAATCGTCTAAAAATTTTGGCATAACAGTTTTACGAGTTCCAAATTACAGCCCCGAAGCGGTTGCTGAACACGCGATGACCCTTGCGATGGCGGCAAACAGAAGAGTTCACAAAGCATATAATCGTGTTAGGGAAAACGACTTTAGTCTACAAGGGTTGGTTGGTCTTAACTTTTTTGGCAAAACAGCGGGTATTATCGGAACCGGGAAAATCGGTCTTGCGATGATAAATATTTGTAAAGGATTTGGAATGGATGTTATAGCCTACGACTTATTCCCAAACGAAAAACTCGACATTAACTATGTACCGCTTGACGAACTTTTTAAGCGTTCCGACTTAATTTCGCTACATTGCCCGTTGTTTGAAACAACAAGATATATCATTAATTCTGAATCTATCCAAAAGATGAAAGATGGGGTGATACTTGTTAACACCTCGCGCGGAGGACTTATTAAAACCGAAGATTTAATTGACGGCATTAAATCCCAAAAATTCCACGCCGTAGCTCTCGATGTTTATGAGGAAGAAAGTTCTTTTGTTTTTGAAGACTATTCCAACGACATATTAAACACAACGACGGTGGCGCGACTCATGTCATTTCCAAATCTAATTTTAACCTCGCATCAAGGCTTTTTAACCGATGACGCTCTGTCCACCATTGCAAAGGTAACCCTTCAAAACGCAACCGACTTTGAGCATGGCGTTGAACTTGTCAACCAAGTGACACAGTAAAGTTATTGTAATAATTCTCACCTACGGTGATGATTTAGGAAATACTACTTGCCTCGCTTCGTTCGCCATTTTACACTGCTCATATAAAAACGTAGTGTTTCTTATATTTTAAGATGCATTTAATATATATTAAAAACCCCTGTTATAACAATAGTCAGGGGTTTTTAGCATTATTTTTTTAATTTCACACAACATCTTTATTAAAGACATAGCTATCTACTTTTTAAGCATTCTTAGTTTTAAAAAACATTTTTTTAATTAACACCAGCAGAACTGTTAATATTATAAAACCAAACACTGTAACAAAAAAAGTCAAAAGCCCAAACGCTAACGGCGAAAGGCTATGTAAAAACGGTCTATTCGTTTGATAAAAATAGTTGCCACCCGTTAGATAATTTGCAATTAGCGCTAACGGAAAATATACACAAAAACCGATAATAGCGTTCTTGCAGGTTTTTTTGTTTGGATACCAATCGTACGCGATAACGGCAAACACAGACATAAGTACCGTTATTATATGATTTATCATATAGGAAAGTCCGCTTATATGTGCGAAATTATAAACCTGTAGCGGATAGAAGAGCGAGATCAACGCGAATATACCAAAATAGTTCAAGATATCTAAACACACCCTATTTTTAGATATCAAAAAAACTATAGTCAACATAGAGGCTACTCGGCACATTTGGAACGGAAGACCTTCCGACCAAAAGTTAGGAGTAAACACAGCATACCAACCATACAGCAAAAACACCTGTTGAAAAGCAAGTAAACAAAGAAATATCTTTCTAATCGTATCTTTATGGTCCCTAACTTTCTTGTAATTCTTAATAAACAAAAATACAGTTACTATACAAAACAACAGATAGGCAAGATGATGCACACCAAGTATCTTTACAAATTCTGCGTTTGGAGATAAAAAATCATTCATAACAATCAAAACCTTTTTTAAATAATTATGTTGTAATTATACTTTAACTTTGTTATTAAAGTAAATTAATATTACTAAAGAAAAATTAATAATTTCGACATATTTTTTGGTAATAATACATATATAAGCTTCACCTTCGGTGAAGCTATTGGAAATACCCCTTGCCGAACTTCGTTCGTCATTTTGCACTGTTTGTGCAAAAATCGTTGTATTTCTGTATTTTAAAGCTATATCTAATTATAAATAA
>CAYJFO010000009.1:0-31325 GCA_964369645.1 uncultured Oscillospiraceae bacterium
TTTTTTATTCTTTACTGTTTTTATATTCGATATAACCCTCATAGATAATATACGAAAGTAATCTTTGATATTCCGGATCAACTAGTTTTTCGGTTTCTTGTTCGTTGGTTAAAAAACCGCACTCTATAAGCACCGTCGGTATCTCAATATTATTCAAAATAAATATATCGCTGTTTCCTTCTTTAATCTCTCTGCGGTTGTCGGGTTGTAAGCTTTGTTTAATTGTTTCGTGAATTACTTTTGCTAAAACTACGCTTTGTTCGTTTTTGTTGCCATACAAAATCTGCGTGCCGCTTTCGGAACTGTCGCTATATGCATTTTGATGGATACTTATATAAACCGTTCCGTCACCGTATGAATTTGCAAGGTCAACCCTTGCATTAATGTCAGATTTCTTTTTTTGTGAAATGGTATTGAGCGAATTGTCCCCTACCGCCATGTCGCTTTCTCGTATCATTATAACGTTTTCGCCATGTGCTTCAAAAACATCTTTCATCACAAGCGCGATTTCAAGATTTACATCTTTTTCAAAAACCGAACCGTCAGAAGTTTGTGTTCCAGGGTCAAAACCGCCATGTCCGGCATCGATTATAACATAATCGATTTGTGTATGCGATGAAATCGTTTGCTGTGCCATCGTTTGTGATATCCTAGCAAATGGAACAATCGTTAAAAGTGCAATACAGATCGTTGAAACAGAAACTGCGATCGCCGCAATTTTATATTTATAGTTTTTCATAAAAATGCCCTTTCATTTCTTGATGTTTTGGGGTGGTTTTGCCACACCAGTTTTTTTGTACAAAATTTCGGTCGACAACGAACTTTAATTCTATTCAACCGAAAATCACAAAACTAACACCTCGATTAATTTTATGCAAAAACTATTTTTTAATTACTGTTATCTATCTGCGCATATCTTGACTTTTGTTTTGCTCGTAATATTTTTTCTTATCTGCGTACATAAATTTATCGGCTTTTTGATGGGTTTTTTCCCAATCTTCAATCTCGCTACCTTCACAAACAGCATATCCCATAGCTACCGAAGCCATAGGAATCATTTTTCCACAAATTTCAACAAGTTTTTGTTTTGAAGTTTTAATATATTCCTCGACAATATTTGAATGGACCGGTGGAATTATCGTTGCAAACTCATCTCCGCCGATACGATAAACCACAAAATCATCAAACCCCTCTAAGACAAGTGCTTTTGCACATGCGTCGATATAAAAATCCCCCATCTTGTGCCCAAAATTATCGTTAACAGTTTTTAATCCATTTAAATCGGTTAACACCAAAATAACGTCTTTAATAGCGCTCCTTTGTATAATATTATGAACATCTGTGTCAAAGGCGTTTCTATTTTTAATCTTTGTTAGACTATCTGTGTTATATATATCTTTATAATGTGGGTTGGAAATTCTTTTGAAAATTTTTCGTGAAACAATCCCCGCGATTATGCATGTAACAACAATAGCAATTATCGCATGTGCGCCAATCTTATTAAAAGAATCAAATTGGCTATCAGCGTAAAACTCTATCCCAAGCGCCGAAACAACGTTCCCATCTTTGTCATGTAACGGGAAATAAGCAACATATACATGTCCCCATTCAGTGCTTAGTATCTTTTCGGGCAAAATTTCGACGCCGGTAAGAGCTGTTGTTAAAGACTCTTGAAACTCCGGCTCGATTAAATCCCCGACATATCGAAAGTCCACATCATCTATCGGAAGTCCGTCTACATGGTAGATAAGTTCTCCCTTATCGTTCACCGTCGCTGTATAGAGATATTTAGCCCCTGATATGTCTCGAACCTCGTTAAGTAAAGTATAAGCTTGCTCATACTGTTCGCCCACCATATCCTCTTTTGTTTTGATATCGGTAAATATATCTGCGTCTATATTTTCGTCGATATAAAGATCAATCGACCAAGCGCTTTGTTTTAAAACGTTTATCATCTCGCTATAGCTAATCGTAAAAACAATAGTAGAAATTATTACACCGCAAAAAGCAATAATTAAAGCAACAAACACCGCAACTTGAACATCAACACGACTTGAAAATTTCTTACTCATATTCCACCCCTTGTAAAACTAGTATGTAGTGGTTATTTTTAAGTTTATTTTGTTATAAATATATAATTACTCTAAAAATCCGCTATCCTCTTCTTTTTGTTCTAATCCTGATATAACCGTTACATCTTTTAGTTTTCTTTGAATCTGTCGAGTTCTAACTCCGATTAACTTGTCAAGATCTTCATTTGCTCGATTTATCTTATCTTGTGTCGATTGAAGCACACCGGCAAATTTATCAAATTCAGAGCGAACCGCGCCGAGAACCTCCCAAACTTCGGATGAACGCTTTTGAATCGCGAGCGTTCTAAATCCCATCTGCAAACTGTTTAAAAGCGCCGCCATCGTCGTCGGACCCGCTATGCTTATCTTGTAGTCGCGTTGCAACACCTCGACAAGTCCAAGCCTAACCGCCTCGGCATACAACCCCTCGACAGGTAAAAACATAATTCCAAAATCGGTTGTATTTGGAGGATCGATATATTTTTCGCTAATGTCTTTTGCAAATCTTTTTAAACGTGCGCAAAGCCCGCCTTGTGCAACTTCGATAGCTGCGCTGTCCGAGCTGTCATACGCGTTTAATAGCTGTGAGTATGCGTCCATAGGGAACTTTGCGTCGATAGGAAGGTATGTGTAACCGTCGGTCTCGTTAGGCATCTTAACCGCAAACTCAACCGGATTGTTTGTTCCTTTTTTAGTCACAATATTTTTTTCATATTGCTCAACTGCAAGCATCTGTTCAAGTATAGCTCCAAGCTGTATCTCGCCTAGTATCCCCCTTGTCTTGACGTTGGATAAAACTTTTTTAAGGTCGCCTACCCCCGTTGCAAGCGTCTGCATCTCCCCAAGTCCTTTGTACACCTGTTCAAGGCGTTCGGACACCAGTTTGAAGCTTTGACTAAATTTATCATCGAGAGTTTTTTGAAGTTTCTCGTCTACGGTGTGTCGAACTTGGTCTAGTTTTTTTGTGCTTTCTTCTTGAATTGCTGCAAGTCTGTTTTCCATCGTTGTTCGCATATTATCAAGCTTTTGTTCTGTTTGTATCGAAAAACCTTGAAGCTTTTGATCAACCGTTAAACTTATCTGGTTAAGCTTTTTTGTGTTTTCATCTTGAATCGAAGTAAGCTTATTTTCCATAGTTGTTCGCATGTTATCAAGCTTTTGTTCTGTTTGAACCGAAAAACCTTTAAATCTTTCGTCCACAGAACCAAGCGTTATTATTACATTTTTTTGAAGACTATCTTGCGAATTCTTTAAAAGCTCTCCAAGTGCATTTATGTTGTTTGTCGTAACCTGTGACGACTCTTGGCGCGATAAACGAAGTTCGGCGGCTATATCGTCTCTCAAACGTTTTATGTCTTTATCCGATACTTTGTTGTTGTCCGATTTCACAAGCACCATCACAGAGAGAATAACCGATATAACGCTTATAATCATTACTATAATTAAAAAAATATCCGTCATTTAAATCAACAAACTCCTTTTTGAAAAATCAAGGGCACAACCTAACACAAACAACTCAACGAATGAACATCGGTGTCAGCATTAAGGCATGATGCAAAAAAATTTTGATTGATTTGTAGGGCAAGGACGTTGCTCTTGCTGTAATGTGGCTTAAAGCGGTGTTTCGGCAAGAGCAGAGCCCTTGCCCTACATCTCATAATATTGTGTTTATATTTTTTAACTCAAACCTATTTTATAACGCTTAAACATTCAAGCAACATGTTAACATATTCTTCTCTGTTAACGTTAATCGCCACAACTGTGTTTGGGGGTTTTTTAAGTATCCCCTTAGTGTCGGTAACTGTGCAACCTCTTGTATATCGTCCGTCAAGGTCAACCTTTACATAATACGGCTTTGTTTCGATAATAGACGCATCTATTAGCCACGCTATTGGAAGCGGAGCTTGTATCGGACAACCAACCGAAAGGATTGGATTTTCAAAGTGGTCTGCATAGGCTTTTAAAAGCTCTACTAAAAGTTTTGAAACAGGATTATCTATCTCTTCAAGACGTTTTCTTTCGTTATACTGGATATAAGCTTTTTTTGTTGCGTCAAGACCACACATTAAAACTCGTATACCGCTTCCAAAAACAATGTCTGCCGCTTCCGGATCGTGGACCACGTTAAACTCGGCGCTCGGGAGCGAATCTCCGCCAAACGCAGCCCCCCCCATCATAGCTATACCATCTATCTTAGCGTGGAGTTCAGGGTGTGACAACAAGAAAACCGCTATATTTGTTAAAGGACCCGTCGCAACAAGTATGACGTTTTGTTTGCTTTCACTCACTGTTCTAGCCATAAGTTGAACTGCATTGATATTTTCGGTCAACATTGTTGGGGTATTAAGTTTTTCCGCAACACCGCAAAGACCGTCTTCCCCGTTTGCAAGGCTTGCTTTAGCGGAAACCCTAAGCTGAGAGAGAATTCCTTTTTTTGCTCCGACGGCAACTGGGATATCGGTTGCCCCCAAAAGTTGCAAAATTTTAAGGGTATTTTCAGTGCATTGCTTGACGGGACGCACACCAAACGTTGTCGTAACCGCAAGCAGATCTATATCATTGGAATACACGGCAAACGCTAAGGCAAATGCCTCATCGACACCGGTATCAACATCCATAATTACAGAAATCTTACTCAAAATATATCACTCCTTTGTCCGGCATAAAAATTCAAGCTTTTAAAGAAAAGACGTACAAAAGCTTTTCTGTCAACATTTCGCACCAAAAAAACATTTGGCAACCTGTCAAACCTATTTTCCCAATCGACAATCGTTTGCCCCACCGTTTGAGAACCTTGGCATTCGCATATTATGTAATGCGACTCTATCTTCGAGGTTGTATCATCAATTAAAACTGCCGCCGCAACCGCGTCACATATAACGGTTTTTTCTTTTCTTGTCTTTGCAAAAGGCGAAAAAGGTTTATCGTTTATTCCGCCAAAATTTCTGAATTCTTGCAAAAACGAAACAAACTTGCCGACTTTGGTTGTCGAATTTGCTATCTCTGCCGTTTCGGCATCGGTTAGGTACGCAGTTTTACATGCATCAAGGTCAACCATGATAAGATTTTTAAACCCTGCTTCAAGCACAATAGCCATCGCTTCGGGATCTTGCCACACGTTAAATTCGGCATAAGGTGTCACATTTCCGGCGTGTGCCGCCCCACCCATCACTACTAGTTTTTTTATGTGTTTTGCAAGGTTTGGGTATTTTAAAACCGCAATGGCTATATTTGTTAGCGGCCCCATTGCAACTATCTCGAGTTCACCATCATATTGAAGCGCTGTTTCATAGATAAGTTCCCACGCAAGTCTCGGATAGAACCTTCTTTTCGTTTCAAAAAATTCATACTCACCCATGCCGTTTTTTCCGTTTATGTGTTCGGCAGAGGGATTATTTTTAAGCAAAGCTTTTTCCGCACCCCTTGCGACTATCGTATCGATATTCAAAAGGTCACATAAACCAAGCGCATTGGACGACGTCATCTCGAGCGGAACATTTCCGAAAGTTGTTGTTATGCCAACAATGTTAATCTCGTCACATGCATTTAATAGCATAAGAGCCTGTGCGTCATCAATGCCCGGGTCACAATCAATAATAACTGGTCTTTTATTCATCAGAATAAGCCTCCGATATAAAACATATTATTAATATAATATATCAAATCGTTAAATTATGCAATATTGATAATTTAACTTAGGGGGTATTTTTTGTATAAAATATTTAAAATTAATCAACTTTTGGTAATGTTAGGCATTTTATCGCTTGTTCTTATTATAATTACGATAGTAGCAAACGTATCTTTGATAAAAGAAACTGCCGGAATTTTACCAAAAGAACAACAGCAAACAACAAATGACACAAACAAAAAAGTGGCTTATATGACATTCGACGACGGACCATCGAAAAATACCGAGCCGTTAATCGATATGCTTGAACAGCTAGATGTCAACGCAACATTTTTTGTTTCAGGCCAAAACGAGGAGTATTTTCCTTTGATGACAAAAGCTCATAGTCTTGGGAACTCTGTTGCAGTTCACACTTTTTCACATTCCTACAAAGAAGTATATACAAATTTAGACGGATATTTCAACGATTTTGACAAGATATATCAACTTATCAACCAATATTGTGGTGAAGTTCCGAATATATTCCGTTTTCCTGCCGGAAGTTCTAACACACTTTATAAAAAATATGGCTATGATGGATTGCTTCAAGAGATAATAGACGAGGCACACAAAAGAGGTTTTAGATATTTTGATTGGAATATCGACACGCGAGATGGCCTTACCGCTTCACCCGTTTCAGCTCAAACTATTTTTGATAATTTTTTAAAAGGGTATAACGAACTTGAACAGGGCGTTCCACCTGTTGTCATTATGCACGACTCTTCGGTTGGTGAAAACGCTGCTGCCGGAGCTAAACTAATAATCGAATTTTTAAAAAATGAAGGCTATTCTTTTGATGTTCTCGACAACTGCAGCTTTGATATACATCACAAAAGGAACTAAAAATATTGCTATTTGAATTTAATTGTACTATAATAACTATGTACAGTTAAAATTAGATTTGGGGAAGATATGTTTGGATATGTCGTTCCGAAAAAATGCGAATTAAGAGTCAAGGAACTCAATTTATATCGCGCATATTATTGTTCGGTTTGTAAAGAGCTCAAGGACCTAGGACCGTTTGCAAAAGCAACTTTAAACTATGATTTTACTTTTATGGCGCTTATCGCGGCGGCAATTTCAAATAAACCTGCCCATGTTGTCGACATACGCTGCACAACAAACCCACTTTCAAAAAAAGCTATGGTAAAGACAAGCGATTTTCTTTCGCTTGTTGCTTGTGCTTCTATTTTAAGCGTTCGTTACAAACTGTTGGACGACATAAAAGATGAAAAAATATTTAAAAAAATTCTATCTTCAATTATTTATTTCGGGTTACAATTATCTTTTTCAAAAGCAAAACGTCTTTTCCCTGAAATAGACAGACTAATCAAAGATTGTTCAAACGAACAGATTTTAATTGAAAAACAAAATGAATGTTCTGTAGACAAAGCCGCCGAACCTACTTCTTATTGTCTTGGAAAGCTTTTCGAGATGGTTTCGTCCGACCAAGAACAAAAAAGAGTTCTCTTCAGGCTTGGTTATTACACCGGAAAATATGTATATTGTTCCGACATGCTTGACGACCTTGAACAAGACATTAAATCAAACAGCTTTAATCCGCTTATTTATTCAAATTCACTTGATAAAAAAACAAATGGTGAAACGTTAAAAGACATTATTCAAGACTATCGTCCACAGTTAAACATTATAAACTGTGAAATAGCAAAAACATATAATCTGCTTGAGATTAACTCTCTTAAACCGATTATTGACAACATAATATTTTTAGGAATGCCCGAGTCGATTAACCAACTCGGGGCAAAAAAGAAAGGAAATAAAATTAATGCCCAATCCATATAGTGTTCTAGGAATACCAAACGACAGCGACGAGGCAATTGTTAAAGCGGCGTACAAAGAACTTGCGGTTAAATATGCCCCCGACAACTATGCCGGAAACCCCCTTGCCGACCTTGCAGCGTCAAAGATGAAATCAATCGATCAAGCTTATGACGAAATTATTGCACAAAAAAGGCTAGGAAAAGATGCAAGCAAAGCGCAAGACGCAAGCAACTTTGCAAGCAGTTCATCCGACGGTTCAGCAACCAGCGGCTCTTCCACAACATCTAACGCTTTTGATGCAAACTACATCAGAAGCTTAATCTCTCAAAATCGAATTCCCGTGGCGGAAGATCTTCTTTTAAAAGTTGAGCGAAGCAACCGTAACGCTGAATGGAGCTTTCTAATGGGAAAAACCATGTATGCAAAAGGTTGGATAGACGAGGCAAAAAAGCATTATACAAACGCCGTCTCCTCCGACCCATATAACAGCGAATATAAACAAGCTTTAGAAAGCATCAACACAATGCGTAATCAAGGCCCTGAAGGATCTCCTTACGGCAATCCTTACGGAACGGGTGGCGGATATAACAACGGCCCTCAAATGATGGCTTGTAGCGGTTGTGACCTTTGCACAAGCATGCTTTGTGCAAACTGTCTTTGTAACTGTCTTGGTGGCGGTTGCTAGTTTCATATGAAAGAAAAAAACTTTAAAACCGTTCTCGGTGGAGTTCTTTCCTCTTTAGCCGTTACTATAATGCTTTTCGGTTCAATTGTCCCGTTTTCAACGTTTGCTGTACCCGCTATTGCGTCGATTTGCATTTTCTTCTTTGTTATCGAATACGGCGTTAAATTTGCAATCGTTGTTTATGTAGCAATTTCAATGTTAAGCGCTTTTGTTGTTCCAGACAAAGAATTAGCGTTTATGTTTATCTTGTTTTTCGGATTGTATCCGATAGTTAAATATTTTATCGAATCAAAACTAAAATTAACAACTATTCAATGGATAACAAAACTTATTTTTTGCAACGTCAGCATAGCTTTAATATATTCTTTGTTGATATTTGTCTTTGTTTTCCCAGTTATAAAGCAAGAACTCGAACAGTATTCAAATATAATGCTTGTCGGGCTTGTGGTTTTAGGGAACATAACGTTTATACTTTATGACATAGCTTTTACGCGGCTTATCTATTCCTACGTTAACTTTTACAGGAAAAAATTTATACGAAAATTATAACACACATAGTTAAATCAATAAATAATACAAATTGGGAACGGTCAGCGTTATTCCGTCAAGAGCAAAGATTTGCCTCTTATTCGGAGCACAAAGACCGTTCCCAATATTTTTAGATATTGATTTTTAACAGCTTTTTATTATCCTTGTAAAAAATTCAACCGCTTTAACAATTGATTCGGTCCTTATACACTCATTATTTCCGTGGATTGTCTTTCGTTCTTGTGCCGTCAACTCCATTGCGGAGAAACGATATACCTTGTCCGAAATTCTACCATAATGACGACTGTCGGAGCATTGAACCATTAAATAAGGCGCAACAATCGAACCTTCCCACGTTTGTGCCACAGAGTTTACAACCTTTTCCCAAGCGTCACAATTTGTCTCTGAGATACGGCTAGGTTCTGCCCCCTCTATTATTTCTACGTTTATATCAGGGTTGTTAATAGTGTTTGTTATAGTTTCAACAACCGTTTTAACGCTGTCGGCTGGATTAATTCTTATGTTGGAAACAAGGTGTGCTTTGGGTGGCAAGACGTTGCGCGCGCTACTCCCCTCCATTTGAGTAAAAGCAATTGTGGTTCTTACAAGTGCGTTAAGTTCTCCGCCTGATTTGCGACAAAACAAATCAAGCACGCCACTAAAACACCAAAGATTCGCAAAGATTGTTTTATAAAGCAATGTTGAATGTCGCCCAAGAACATTAAACATCTCTGCAACAGGTTTTGTTACATGTCCTTTAAATGGGTTTTTTTCAACCTTTATACATGCCGCGGCTAACTTTCCTATCGGGGTTATCGGGGGAGGCGCAGAAGCGTGGCCACCCGAAGAAACTGTTGTGTATTTAAGGTTCACCATACCTTTTTCCGCAATTCCTATAAGCGCACAACGAGCCGAAACTCCCGGGAAAACCCCCTCGACAACCGCTCCGCCCTCGTCTATTACAAGACCCGGAACAATTCCTTGTTGTTCAAAATAATCAACTATTTTAGGCGCTCCCTGTCCACTTACCTCTTCACTTCCTGAAAACGCAAGATAGACATCGTTTTGTGGAACAAAGCCTTGCTTAATAAGTTGATTTGCAGAAAAAAGAATTCCGTTTAACGTAGCTTTTGTATCAAGAGTTCCCCTACCAAAAACTTTGTCATCTTTTAAAATTGCTTCAAACGGTTCGACTTCCCAAAGCTCCTGGTTTACCGGCACAACGTCGTAATGTGACATCAAAACAAGCGGAGCTTCGTTTGTTCTTCCTTTCCATTTATAGAGCAATCCTCTGCCATCAAAACGTTTAACTTCACATATATCTGCTACATTTGGATATAGTTTCGGGATTAAATTAGTTAACTTGTCAAACTCTTGGTCGTCTTCTTGACTCCTATCGTTATAAGACACTGTTTTACAGCGAACAAGCTCCCTTAACGCTTCAACTGCGGAATTTTTATCGATCTCGATTGTTTCGCCGTCGTGTACGTTTGTTTCAAACGGTTTAAACACAATCGTTCTCACGACTATAATTAATAAAAAAACCACTATAACTGCCAAAAATAAATATAAAGCTATCATCTTTAATCTCCACCCTTTCTCGGCGAAAAATTTGAAAACACTTCTCAAACTCCAACCTTAAAAAACATATTAATTTAATATCTACTATACCATTTTTTTTAATACACAACAACTTTTATTGACAAAAACATTATGATATAATTAAGTTCTAATACTATTGGATGAAATAATTATAAACTTTAAAAAGGATAAATGTAATATGCTTAAACAAACGATCGAAAGAATTAACGAACTCGCGAGAAAGTCACGAACTGAACAGGGTCTTACAGAAGATGAAAAAAAAGAACAAGCAAAACTTCGCCGTGAATATATCGACGCTACCATTGGAAACACAAGGGCACAACTCGATAGCATTAAAGTCGTAGATGAAAAGGGAAACATTAAACCTCTTAAAGAAAAATCGAATAATCAATGATGCGCACGCGCCCTCACGTCCGTGAGGAACCGCCCCTAACACAGCTTGTAATTTCTCAAGCTGTGTTAGGGGCGGTTGTTTCGCCTTTAGGCGAAACGCGCGTGCGCCTTGTCAAAAAACCCCTGATTCATATCAATAATAACTAACGCTAACATTAGTATTAACGTTTCCGCCTTTAACAATCTCCTTCATCGTTAATTCATTATATTTATTTTGATCTATCAAATTTAAGAAAAACTTCATATTTCCCTCGTCTTTAATATCATTTGATATAAGAAAATCAAAATATGTTAAAATCATCTGTTCTATATATCTTTTAGAAAGATTTTCGACTTGTTGTTGTTCTGTCTTTGAAACCGCTAAAACTCCAATCGCGGTCTTTGCAAACGCTTGAACCGATATAGATATATTTTTATTATAATAATCGGGCAGCACTTCACATTTGATATCTTTCAAAAAAATTTCATTTTGTTTTCCGTCGAGAACATCGGTAAATTCAAGCCCAGTCAATCTATTGTTTGCAACTAAGACAGCTTTGTTTTGCTTTTCTTCCAAAGTTTCAACAAATTCAAAATTTTTATAAAACGCCAAACATTCTATCTTAACTCTATTGTCCGGCTGTTGAGAGTCTTGTTCTTCAACCTCGATAAACGGCAAAAACAACATCTCACTTTTTGTTTCGATACTGTTCAAAAGACTGTAGACAGGATATTCAAAGTTTACACTTTTTGCCCTAGTCGAAAGCATTTTATTGAAATCTTCAATGTTTAACGCTTCGCCTTGTTCACTTTTTAAAACTTCAAACGCTTTTTTTGCGTTAAATACATTAGTGTTTGCGTTTACATATTTATTTTGAACAAGGTATTCCACCGTGTTAAACATAATATCTTGGTCTATTCCCTCGCCCAATATCAACACTTTGTTCTGTTTGAAAAAAAGATTGTTTAGATTTTGTTTGTTAATTTCGTTAAAAGCTTGTATTAACGTTTCTGTTTGTGCTTCACTGTACTCAAAATTTTCTTTTGATGAAAAATCATTTGGTACGTTGGCGGAAAACACAACGGTAGAAACTTTATATTTATCGTCTGCAAAATCTATTCCTATCGCAACAACCGTCTTTTCTCCCGAAATGTTAATGTTGTTTAAACTGCATGAACAAAACAAAATAAAGGCCACAGCTAACATTAATGCCGTTTTGATATATTTCATCTTTCAAATCCCTTCGTCATTTTAATATCTTTGATATAATCAACAACAACGGAATCATTTCGGCAAAAATTTCGTTATTAAAGATTGTTTTTAATATACTTCTAGCGGCTTCAAACAAAAATATCACAGCCACCAACCCACAAAATGCAAGAAGCGAAAACACGACTGCATCTATATTTATAAGCGACGACATACCACCAATTTTAAATGCATCAAGATACGGAAACCTACCGAGATTTTCAACTTTCCCGAGCGTTAGTTCGGTGTAAGCTGCAATCGATATTAAAAATATCCCCCCTAAAACTACAAAAGATATCAATGTTTGTTTGTTACTAGGTTCGATGTTTTGTTTTAAAAAGAAATAAACAAAATACACCGTTAAATACGACCCTGCTATCCTACCGTTAAGATTTATTTCGTTTGAAAGTTTTGTAATATCAAACATATTTATGTTGGTTATCAGCATAACGACAAAAAACAACGCAAACGCCAAAACAAACACAAAAGAAAACCTGCCTTTGCTTTCAAGTCCCAAAGAATTTGCGTAACTTAAAAGGGCTATAACAGCTATCAAAATGATTGTGCCGTTTATTCCGGTCGGTTCAAAATCTAAAATAAATTTAGTATATCGAGAAAAAAATATAACTGCCGTTAATACAAACATCGCCGAAAATGCCAAAAGAATAATTTTATTAAAACTTATTGCGGTTGTTTTTTGCTTTTCAAATTTTTGTTCAAATTTTAATTCACTAAATATTTTGTTTATGAAAATTATCACAATTGATGAGACGACCGTTTCTATAATTACCGAAACGGTCGTTATGATTTCATACGAAAATATAAGAGAAAACATACAAAAAACCCCCGACATCGACACAAACTGTATCGTCGAAATCTGTCCTTTTTTTGTCATTTTGGTTCTCCCTTGTTTGTTTCTATATAGTTCGATTGTGTTTTAGCAAATATTCTCCAACCTTTAAACAATATCCCGTCTTTAAACAAAGCTTTTTTAAGCGGACTCAACGGGGTTAGAATCGGAGTTCCGTATGATTCAAGGCAACAGATATTTAAAAGAACAAATGCCGACAACACAACAAGCCCAAAAGCACCAAACACAAACCCAACTATAATATAGATTACCCGAAGATAAGATGATGCTTTTTGAAGCTGGGGCGCAAGAAAAGCAGCGATTGTACTTAACGCCACGACTAAAAGCATTGGGTGGCTTACTATTCCTACCGTTGTTGCCGCTTCTCCAACTACCAACGCGCCGACCAAACTAATTGTGTGCCCAATTGGTTTTGGCAAACGAAGACCGGCTTCCTTTATTATTTCATATATAAAATGAATAAAAAGCGCCTCTGCAACGAGCGGTATCCCTATAAAATTTTGACTTGAATATATATTGTATATAAGTTTTTGCGGTATCATCTCGGGGTAGTAGTAAAGACAAGCAAGGTATACTCCAGGCAGGGTAAACGATATTATAAAGCTAATATATTTTATTAGCCTTATCATCGTTGTGTAGTACGGTTTGCTAGTGTAATCATCAAACGATGTGAAATTATCCGAAAAAAGATACGGCAAAATCAACACATACGGTGTTCCGTCAACAATTACCGCTACCCTTCCCTCTCTTAGCTTTCCGCAAATAGTATCCGGTCGTTCGGAATATCCAATCGAGCTAAATATAGAATATTTTTTTTGTTCCAAAAAAGGTTGAAGAAATCCACTTTCCAACACAAGTTCTATATTTACGTTTGAAAGTTTCTGTTCAATGCTTTGTATAACTTCGGGAGAAACTCTGTTTTTAAGATATGCTATCGCAATTTCCGTTCTGCTAACCTTTCCTACCTTAAAAATTTTAAAAACAAGATTTTCGCTTTTAATTCGTCTTCTTATCAAGCTAATATTAACCCTTAACGGCTCTACAAGGCTTTCCCTTGTTCCCCTTATATTTTGCTCGCTATAACTCTCGGACACCCCTCTAAAGCTGTATCCTTGACAAGGAAACACAAAGGCGGTTGTGCACCCATCAGCAATAACCACAACACACCCTGTCATCATCATAAATATAACATCTTCAATCGTTTCAACCGTGAAAGAGCCCATAAGTTCGGGATTGTGGTTTAAAAGATAGTCTATCGTGGTTTCGCCGTCCTCAAACGTTTTGTTTCGAGTTTCCATAATCTTTCTGATTATTGTATCGTTGAAAAGTATAAGGTTAACCATCCCCTCACACCACATCATAAAACAATCAACCGCCCCAATCTTGACATCTTTGCTTATAACATCGGATGATTGCTCGCAAAGTTCAATAACAGTTTTAGAATTTTTTTGCGCAGATTTATCTAGTTTGTTGTTTTGCATATTTATGTTAATTCCTTTCTTCAACGCGAATCCATGTCTCATATTACCGTAGCAACGCTTAGGTTTGTTTTGTATTTTAAGCTACATCTAATATAAACAATATCTTAACAACTCAAATGCACAAAACTTCCCACTTTAAAAATATTATTACTTTTTTTGGACAAAATAACCATAAATATTTTTAAAGGTAACTATCATATGATTGTTTTTTTTGTTAGAACTATTTTGGTTTATATTTTGGTTATTTTTTCGATGCGTTTGATGGGAAAAAGACAACTAGGCGAACTTCAACCGGGCGAACTTGTGACAACAATACTAGTTTCAAATCTCGCCTCGCTTCCTATTGAAAACCCGGATATACCTATCTTCATCTCTATATTTCCAATAATACTAATCGTAAGCACAGAGGTTGTTATCTCGCTTATATCTATTAAATTTAACCGTTTTTCCAAACTTATTTCGGGCAGACATCTAGTTATTATAAAAAACGGCGAGATAGACCAGCGACTTTTAAAGGAACTTAGAATAGGTCTCGACGATCTTATGGAGTCTTTAAGAAGCAGCGAAATTCTTGATATAAGAGAGGTTGCCCTTGGAATCATCGAATCTACCGGCCAGATAAATGTTTTCACAAAAAAAGACATGCCAAAAGACAAACTTTTTTTGCCTATCGTTATAGATGGAGCTTTAAACAAAGAATGTATGAAATTCCTAAACGTATCCTCCGAGTGGATTGAATATATAATCAAAAAAAACAACACTTCTTTGAAAGACGTGTTGCTACTTGAATGTAATGAACTTCGCGATATACACATAATTAAAAAGGAGATATCATGAACCGAATTGCGGTTTCGCTCGCGTTAATAATAGTAATTTTAGTGGTGATGGTTTCAAGTACTATTTTTTTAAACATCTCGTTTAATAAATATTGCGAACAAATTGAAGTGGCAATTGACCATGCCGAAAACGATAGTCTAGACCAAGCCCAAAAAAAATTCATTGAATTTTACGAGCACTTTACAAAACAAGAAAACCTATACCGTTTCATTGCCGGCCACGATACTATAAGTTTAATTAAATTTGAGGCTCTAACAGCAAAATTTCTAATAGAAGACGAGGATGGGAATGTTGCAGATTTTATTGCAAAATGTTACAGCATAATAAACTCATTAGGCTCGCTTAAGACAACTTTTAATCGATTTATTTAATAATGCTAATTATTTATTGACTTTATACGCTAATTTAATGTATATTTAAATTAATATACTTCACCTTTTGTGAAGACACTCGAAATACTCCTCGCCGAACTTCGTTCGCTATTTTGCACCAACCATGTAAAAGTCATAGTATTTCTGCATTTTAAAGCTACATCTAATATTAATATCAAAAAAAAGCACTTGATATTAGTAATTTTTTTGTGACTATCGGAGATTTCTGGATATGGTTAATGAACCAAAAAAAGTAAATTTAATAGTTGTCATAGTAATCATTGTAATCATCAATATTGTTTTCATTGTTGGTTTTAATAATGTTGTTGTGACGGAATTTGAAACCTCCGCTAAAAACGATTTATACAACATGTCGTTTGAAGAAGCCCGCGCTTTTTCTTTTATGTTTCAAATTATTCAAGACAGAGTTGTGGGAATGGCGGACGTTGCAACAAATATAGGACACGATAACGAAACATTTGAATATTACCTACAGCGTTGGAAAAGGATGTATACAATTGAAAACATAATTATCGCTGATATAAACGGAATAGGGCTTACTTCAACCGGCGAGATTGTTGACGTATCAAACGAAGATTACATCGAGTTAGCTTTGAGCGGTGAAGTTCAAGCAACCGAAATATATAATTCTAAACTTTCAAATAAAACTGTTTTGGCCGTCGTTGCCCCTATATATTTTGAAGGAGAATATACTGGCGTTGTTGTGGCAGAATATAGCATACTTTATCTAACATCGCTTTTGCAAGATTCCTCCGACCATCGCGGTTCTTCCATGATAGTTAACAGCAAAGGTGATATCCTCGTTCACACATACCCGTTTGAAATATCGTTTGAAAATTTTCAATTTGCCACGTTTGAAGAAGGAAAAAGTTATAATTCTGTTTTAGAGGACTTCTCAAACGAACAAACAGGTAGCGTAACTTTCACCATTGGGGATGACAGAAAATTTGGACAATATTTCCCACTTGGAATAGAGGATTGGTCGTTATTCTTTGAAATTTCAGAAAGCACAATCAACGAAAGTGTTGACCGAATTGTCATTTTGATGATATCAATAAGTGCTTGTATTGTATTTTCATTTTTATTTTTAATAGTTTATATTTTAATATCTCGCAGAAACACGATTAGAGCCGTTGAAAAAGTTGCATACTATGATAAATTAACGGGAATTTCAAATTTAATCAAGTTCAAAATTGACGTTGATAATCTTCTAAAAAAGCCCAACTTTGACAAAAAACGTTATGCTTTAATTAAAAGCGACCTTTCAAATTTCAAAGCTATAAACGAAGTCTATGGTTTTGAAGTTGGAAACAAAGTAATCCGCACTATGGCAAAAGCCGCGTTAACAATAAAAAGCGATATATTACATGTCGCAAGAATTGGTACCGATGAATTTATTATTCTTGCTGAAAACGATAGTATCGAAGAATTTTTATTAAATAACGATATATATAATATATTTTTGAAAAGATCTATTCCCGAAGTTGAAAAACATATCTTTAATTTTAGATACGGACGATATTTTATCGAAGAAGCAGAAAACAACATCGATAATATTGTAAACAAAGTAAGCCTTGCCCATAGTTTTGCGCGGGCTGAAAGCGGAACATCGGTTTGGGACTATGATGAAAAGTTCAATAAACATCTTGTAAGGCTAACCGAACTTACAAACCGAATGAAAGACGCATTGAAATCCAATGAATTTAATGTGTTTTTGCAACCTAAACACAACCTTGTTGACGAGACAATCGTCGGCGCCGAAGCTTTGGTTCGCTGGATAGAACCTAACGGCAAAACTATCTACCCCGGCGAATTTATACCATTGTTCGAAAAGAACGAATTTATTGTTCAACTCGACAAGTATATGTTTGAAGTAAGTTGCAAATTTTTAAAAAGCCGTTTAGATCTAAACAAATCTATTGTTCCCATCTCGGTAAATTTCTCAAGACTACATCTTCAAAATCCTAATTTTGTAAACGAACTTAGTGAAATTGTGAAAAAATACGAAGTTCCACCAAAATATCTTGAGATAGAATTAACCGAAACGACGGTTATCGATAACATAGCTATTTTAAACGACGTCCTACACGAGTTTTCTAACTTAGGGTTTAAAGTCTCGGTTGATGATTTTGGTTCGGGTTATTCCTCTCTTGGAATGCTCAAAGACTATAAAGTTGATGTTATTAAATTAGACAGAAGCTTTTTCACTAATTTGAATTCCGATGAATCGGGTAAAATTGTTGTTGGTGGAATAATCGATCTTGGCCACAACCTTGGCTTAACTATCGTCGCAGAGGGTATCGAAACAAAAGAACAAGTTGACTTATTAAAGTCGATAAACTGTGACGTTGTTCAAGGTTACTATTTCAACAGACCAATGCCTATCGAAGATTTTGACAGGTTGTTGGGACAATAACAAAACCACCAGTTCACAACTGTGAGATGTTCGCATAAGAAAGATTTAAACAAGGCACAAACCAAGCAATTAAGCAAGGTTTGTGCCTTTGTGTTTAATTAGTTAGATAATCATTAGTCGTGGTGAAATGGCTTATATCAAGCGAATGCTAATAATAAGCATAAACAGGTGGTTTTAGAATATCCCTTTGTTATATTTAATTTGAGCCGATATAATCATTATAAGACCACCTATAAAGCCTACACCAAATGCAATCCAGCCATAGAATGTAAAAGTTATAAAGTCTATAATTCCTGTTAGATACATACCTACTCCCATTATTAGCAGTGCTTTTCCCATTAATGTTGTATAGGCTTTTTTATCATTTTCCTTTACTTTTTTATAATGATAATTGTGTATAAGAGCAATTTGCTCTTTCTTCCATATTTTCCAGCCAAAAACACAGAACAAAGTTCCTACAGCAATCATAAAAATTAATTCAAACAAATACATTATTACATCCCCATTTTTAACACTATACTTTGGGTGACACCAACTATTGTTCACCATTTTTTGATTTAAGCAAAGCCTCAAGTTCCGACATAAAAGTATTGATATCTTTAAATCTGCGATATACCGACGCAAATCTTACATAAGCTACCTCATCAATCTCTTTAAGTTTTTCCATCGCAAGCTCTCCGACAATCTCGGAGTCGATCTCTCGATCCATAGAATTTTGGAGTTTTTGTTCAATCTCATCCACCGCTTTTTCAACTGTTTCAACCGAAACATGACGTTTTTCACATGCCCTCAAAAGTCCGTTTAGAAGTTTATTACGATCAAACTGTTCCCTTGAACCATCTTTTTTTGCTATCATAATTGGGACCGTTTCGATTACTTCATACGTTGTAAAACGGTTTTCACATTTTGTGCATTCGCGCCTTCTTCGGATTTTGCTATCGTCATCTGTCGGGCGCGAATCTATTACTTTGGTATCTATAAAACCACAAAAAGAACATTTCATCTATTTTTTTCCTCCAGTCTATCTAAAAGCTTGTTGGTCTTTTCAAGCGAATTAACTATATCATTATACTCGTTATAACAATCATTGTAAACTTCAATCATCACACAGCCGTCATAGTTCATGTCCAACAGTTTTTTAAAAAAAGCCTCAAAATCGAACCCACCTTTAAACGGTAACAAACAATCGCTTTCATCAGTGAAGTCGCTTATATGTATATGTTTTGTATTTTGCCCCATAACTTCAAGAACTTCAAACGGATCATGTCCCGAACGAACAGCTTGTTTAATGTCAAGCACAAAACCTATATCATCTTTAAGGTTACGTTTTAATTCTTCGAGATAACGATTGTTTGAACTTTCGCTTCGAGCAACGTTTTCCAAAATCACCGAAACATCATATTTTTCTGAATAATCGTTAATGAGCTTTATTCTCTCGCCTGCCTTTTCAAAACTTAACCTCGAGCCTTTATAATCCCCGTGGAGCACTATATATTTTGCGCCAAGAAACTTTGCCGCTTTAAAATACATTTCATACTGTTCAATGCCATCTTTAAATCTCGATTGATATTCAGAAAAAAAGTAAAGCGGTTCCATCTGACAGGTGAACGGATGAATTGACACAACATTAATATCAAAGTCTAAAAGCTTTTTCTTTATCTTTTTCAAATAATCTGGCTTAAGTTCGCTATAGGTATTAAAGAAGATTTCGATATATTTAATATTTTTAGTTGCAAGAAAATCAATTGCGGTTTCAATTGTCCCGGGGTAAAAACTAGCTGTCGATATTCCTATGTTCAAGTTGCATTTCCTTTTTTATTGTTATATTATTTTTAACACCCACCTATCGCTACTATCTAACCAAGCGACAGGACGCACCTTGTAAACTTTTCGCTATCACAAGATGCTGTGGGTGTTTAAGTTATGTTTAATTATTTTGTTTCCAAAAGCTTTTCAAGCGACGCTATTTTTGTTGCAACACAGAAAAGTTCACACGCTGTTATAAGTTCCGACACAGGGGGAAACGACGGAGCTATACGAAGGTTACTGTTTTTAGGGTCGTTGCCGTCCGGATAGGTCGCACCCGCTGGCGTCATTACAACTCCGGCCTGTTTACAAAGCTCCCCTATTCGTTTAGCAGTTCCCTCCATTGCGAAAAAGCTTACAAAATATCCGCCTTTTGGGTTAATCCATTCTGCAATACCAAGCGGTTTAATCTCTTTTTCAAGCATAGATATAACGGCCTCAAACTTCGGACGAAGAATGTCGGCATGTTTTTTCATAATCGACAAAACACCATCTTTATTTTTAAGATATTTTGCATGGCGAAGTTGGTTTACCTTGTCGTAACCTATCGTCGCAAACTTCATCGTTGCAACAAAATGTGCTATATTTTCCTCGCTTGATGCCAATGCCGAAATACCTGCGCCCGCCGCAGTTATCTTGCTTGTTGAAGTGAACTCATAGACCCTGTTTTTGTTACCGTGCTTTTCACAAAGCGAAATAATCTCGGGAATTTTTGGGGCATCGCCATATATGCTGTGTACAACATATGCGTTGTCCCACATAATTGTAAAATCTTTCGCAGCAGTTTTCATCGAAGCCAAGCGTTCAACAGTTTCATCAGAATACACAATTCCGTCTGGATTGGAGAACACAGGAACACACCAGATTGCTTTAATACTGTCGTCTTTTAACACAAGTTGTTCAACAAAATCCATGTCAGGGCCGTTTTCAGTCATAGGAACAACAACCGGTTCAAATCCAAAATGGCCGCTTACGGAAAAATGTCTGTCATATCCCGGAGACGGACAAAGAACCTTAACCTTGTCCAGCTTTCCCCAAGGTGTTTCGCTGTCTTTCATACCTTTTATAAACCCTATCGACATAACTTCATACATCAAGTTAAGGCTCGCATTTCCGCCAACAAAAACATTTTGTGGTTTAGTTCCAAGAATGTCTGCAAAAAGTTCTCTTGTTTCAGGGATTCCCTCAAGTATGCCATAGTTACGGCAATCCACACCTTTTGCGTCGTTAAATCCATCAGAAAAATCAATCTTGTACATATCTTCGCAAAGATCAAGTTGCTGTTTGCACGGTTTTCCCCTAGACATATCAAGCGAAAGATTTTTCGCTTTAAATGCCTCATAATTTTTGCGTTCTACCGAAAGCTGTTGTTCGAGTTGTTCTTTTGACATAGAAAGATAACTTCCCATCATTTCCTCCAAATTATTTTATTATTTTAACAATTATATTATAAATACGTAGTAGTTTTCAAGTTTTATTTATTACCAAGGCTAATGCCAACTTTATTAGCAACGTCGATCATCTGATCCTCAAGCGGAACAAACTTTGTTTTTCCCGCAACGTCTGCAAGAGGATTTGCGACAACTTGCTGGTTACTCATCGCCACTGTGACGCCAAATATACCCTGTTCAACAAGATTAGCGGCGTATACACCAAACCTTGTCGCAAGAACCCTGTCGTATGCCGACGGGCTTCCGCCTCTTTGGATATGCCCCGGAATTACAACACGTGTTTCAAATCCCGTCTTTGCTTGTAAATCTTTTGAAAGCGAAGTTGCAATGTTGGTGAACCCGTTTTGTTCGCGATATATTGCGCGTTCTTTTTTCTTCATCTTTGACTCTTCCAAACTCATAGCACCCTCTGCGACCGCAACGATTGAAAAAGAACTTTTTCTCGAAGCACGTTTTTCAATCGCCGAAGCTATGCTCTCGATACAATAAGGTATCTCAGGAATCAAAATTATATCCGCGCCTCCGGCAATTCCCGCATACAGCGTAAGCCAGCCAACCTTGTTTCCCATTATCTCGACAACCATAACCCTTTTGTGGCTTGACGCGGTTGTGTGTACTCGGTCGATAACCTCTGTCGCTATGTCAACAGCCGTATGAAAACCAAAAGTAACATCGGTTCCAAATATATCGTTATCTATGGTTTTGGGAAGCCCTACTACATTAAGCCCTTCTGATGCCAAAAGGTTAGCAGTTTTGTGGGTTCCGTTGCCTCCAAGCGTTAAAAGACAATCAAGCTTATTTTTTTTATATGTTTCTTTCATCTCTTTAACTTTATCGACATTGTCATCTCCGACGACCCTCATAAGCTTGTACGGGGTTCTACACGTTCCTAGAATTGTTCCACCCGTTGTAAGAATTCCCGAAAAATCTCTTCGCTTCATCTCGCGAACATCGTTGTTAATAAGCCCGTGATAGCCATCTATAACCCCTACAATCTCAACATCATCAATCCTCTCATAAAGAGCCTTTGCGACCCCACGAATTGTCGCATTAAGTCCTGGGCAGTCTCCGCCACTTGTTAAAATTCCGACACGTCTTTTCATAAAATTTTTGCTCCTTTATATTTTTTATGTTTGAAAACTTAATTTGCAAACTTTATTTCTTTATTTAATTATTATCGTCCCGATGAAATATCGCTTTTTGCGTCGAAACGTTTTTGATATTTTAATATAGCGCTATTAAGAGCTTGTTCGCTATCTATTTCAAGGGTAGTGCACAGCGCCAAAAGCGAAAAAAAGCAGTCGCCTATTTCTTCAACAGTGCCATGTGTCGCGGTTGGTTGTTCGGTTCCGTACTTGCTACTTTTTAAAAGCTCTTTTCCAAGCTCCCCTATCTCGCTTACGACATCTATATATCTTGAATTTGTATCGCAATATATCTCGTATTTCTTAATAAACTCAACCACCGTCTGTTGCATATCTTTTTCCTCCAAACCCTTTATATACATAATATTCACCTGTGGTGAAGATTTGGGAAATACTCCTTGTCTCGCGTTGCTCGACATTTTGCACTGTCCGTGCAAAATCGTAGTATTTCTTGTATTTCAAGCTACATTTAATATATATAATAACATGATATTATCACTCAAACAAATATTTTCACATAATTTTATATATTTTTTTTTAACTTTTCATTAAAAATTAAATAGGCACCGATAAATAATAACATTATAGCTATCTTGTTATAAAAAAACATTATAATTCCACTTATGCAAAAAAAAACTCCTAATAGCTGATTTGCTCTTTTTAAACACACTTCCGCTTTATCAAGCGGAGAGATATTCTTTTTTATAAATTCAGAAACTATGTTTCCTCCGTCAAAATCCCCTGCCGGAATTAAATTGAAAAGAAAAAGAAAAAGATTAACCTCAATCGCTTGTATGGCAGTTGGGAAAAAAGTCACAAGAACTACTATACAAAACAAGTTTGCAGCTATCCCACCCGAATAGATAGCTATATTCTTGTAAAAAGGTATCATGTTGTTTCGTTTAACTATCTCAATTCTTCCAAACCTAAAATTAACCGCGCCGGGCTTTACATCAAACATATACATCGCCAAAAGATGCCCTGTTTCGTGAACTAAAATAAACACCGCAAACAAAAATGTTTCGGTGTTTTTATTTATAGTCAGAAAAAACAAGACAGCTAAAAACCAAATTGAAAAGCCTATTTTGATTCCTTTAACTTTAAATTCGATCATTGAACAAGCCTCAACACAACAGCTAGAACCTCGTCGGTTTTAGCCGCTACCATATAATATATCGTTTTAAGGTTTAAATATAAATTGGGAAACAACATTTTAATAATCAAATATTCCACAAAGATAAAGATTGAAATCTTAACCTGTAGACTTTGCAAACTAAAAAACTCTGTTATTAACCCCGATTTATGTTTTAAATATTTTTTGTTATTTTTCATTTAACGCTACCTTAACACTGTTTAATGTCTCCATAACCGCCGTTTCTACATCACTTTCGGGATTAAACAGTGAATCATATCTGAAAAAAGCTATCCCCTCACATCCAGCTTTGCGCACCATGTCGATTTGGCGAACAATTATATCTTGGTTAATCTTCCACTCGTCCACGCCATTTCCGGCAAACTCATCTTGCACACCAACTTTATAAAACGCAATCCCTATTATAAGATCTTTTAGCTTTACAACATCTTGCCACTCGTTAAGCATAGATTCAAACGGACTTGTTTCGTTTAAAAATCCGTAATAAATCTGGGGCGCAAAATAATCCGAATAGTTTGCAACCGCCTGCATTTTGTTTATATCAAGATAGTGTGTATCATAGTTTCTCTCTAGTGACCCATCAGGGCTTATTCCGAAAACTATATCCGTATCAAACGCTTTTATGTCGTCATAAACTCTTTCGATAATGTTGCTTATTCTTTCTCGTCTGAAATCCCCAATCGCCCTTGATGAATTTTCAGCATCAAAAAACATATTGTCAAAATTTTCGTCGGTTGTAGGATAAAAATAATCGTCTATATGAACGCCGTCAACATCATAGTTTTCGATAATTTCCATAACTATTTGCGAAAAAATTTCCTCGCTGTGGCTACTTGAAGGATTTATAAAAGAGCGTTGTTCAACCGTTGCAACAATCTCGCCATACTCTGTTTCAAGTGAATTAATATAATCGACGTTTTGTTCAGCCGTTGAATCACTTAACCTAAACGGGTTTAACCACGCATGTATTTTGATATTATTTTCTTTACATTTTTCCACAACTATTCTGAAATAGTCGTCGTTGTTTTGCTTTTCGGGATATGTAACCCCAAACGCAGACGGTACTATCTTCGAGTTGTAAAAAGCGTCTCCAAACGCCCGAACGTGGAAATATACGTCGGTTGTTCCTATTGATTTCAAGTTTTCAATCATCTTGTCAACGTTATGTTCAAAACTCTCCTTACTCATGTCTGAAAGCAACCCCGTTATGTCGAGAAAACTAACCCAAACAGCAACCATAAATTCGTCCTCCTGTTTATTCATATTAAAAAATGTTTTGATAAATTCATCTTGTTGAACCAAAAAATCTGTATCATTTAAGTCGTTTGACACTGTTGCAATATTTTCACAATACCCACATGATACCAAAATTATCATTATTATGACAACTATTAATATTACACTACGTTTGAAAAACAGCATAAAGCAAAAATTCCTTTTTTATTTATGCATATGCAGTTTTTATACTTTTAATGCTAAGAGGCTATTGACTTTTTCACAAACTAAGTGTATAGTGTGTATATTGAATATACACACTATTGTCGGAGGGTGTCATGTGAACATAATAATTTCCAACGCAGACGGTCGCCCAATATATGAGCAGATCTACGAAGCGGTAAAAAGCTCTGTGATTTCGGGCGAGCTTAAAAGTGGCGAAACTTTGCCATCGATACGAAACCTTGCAAAAGACCTTAGAATAAGCGTTATAACCACAAAACGAGCATACGATGAACTTGAGAAAGACGGATTTATATATTCCGTAACCGGCAAAGGTTCGTTTGTTGCGGAAAAAAACATCGAGCTTGTTCGCGAAACCCATCTCAAAGAGATTGAGGAATATATGAAAAAGATTTTGTTTCTTTCAAAAAACCTCGACATCTCCCAGCAACAAATCATAGAAATGTTTAACATTTTATCAAAGGAGGATTAGAAAATGTCTTTAAATATCGACGCAATTAAAGTTGAAAAACTTTCAAAAAACTATCTTGATTTTTCGCTGTCCGATGTTTCTTTTGTGCTTCCAAAAGGCTGCATTTTGGGGCTTATTGGGCAAAACGGAGCCGGAAAAACAACTGTGATTAAACTTATTTTAAACACGCTTAAACAAAACGATGGAAATGTTTTTGTTTTTGGTGCAGATAATTCCGGCAAATGCTTCACCGAAATAAAACAGGACATAGGGTTTGTATTTGACCAAGCAAACTTTCCACTTGTTTTAACTCCAAACAATATCAATACAATGATGAAGCGAGTTTATAAAAATTGGAGTTGTGAACAATTTTTTGAATATTTAAAAAAATTCAATCTGCCTGAAAAAAAACAATTCAAAGATTTTTCCAAAGGTATGCGCATGAAACTCTCTATAGCAGTAGCTTTATCACATGACGCAAAACTGCTTGTATTGGACGAGGCTACAAGCGGTCTTGACCCCGTTGCGCGCGAGGAAATTCTAGATATTTTAAACGAATTCACAAGGGATGAAAACAACTCGGTTTTAATTTCGTCACACATCACGAGCGACCTTGAAAAAATTTGCGACTATATCGTGTTTTTAAAAGATGGAAAACTTGTATTTTGCGAACAAAAGGATACATTACTTGAAAAGTATTCGCTTTTAAAGTTAAGCCAACAAGAATTTTTGTCTGTGCCCTCGTCCGCAATAGTCGCAAAGATTGAAAAAGCATACGGTTACGATCTTCTTGTATACAAAGACCTTGTTTCCTCTGCTTTTCGATCGGAACTTTTTTCGCTTGAAGATTTAATTTTATTGCTTTCAAAGGAGAGATTAGGATGACAGCGTTAATTATTAAAGATTTTCTGGTAATTAAAAAACAATATTTAAAGTTTTTTATTTTAGCCATTGCTTTCCTTGTTTTTAACACAAACGATTTTACCACAACATTTTTATATATCGCAGGCTCACTTTTGCCGATTTCCGCTATTGCATATGACCAACAGACCAATTGGGACGATTATTGCATGGCTCTTCCTCTTTCGGTAAAACAAATTGTCTTAAGCAAATACATTTTAGGTATCCTTGCAACTGGAATTATGTTTGTTTTTGTTTCAGTGTTAACATATTTTTCAAATTTAATTTTCGCAAAGTCGTCTTCAGTTTTTTTTACTTTAACACCTTTTGTTGGAATGATCCTTTCTCTTATGGTAATTTCGTTTTACCTACCCTTTATTATAAAGTTTGGTGTTGAAAAAGCAAGGGTAATAATTATTCTACTTGGAGCTTTAATGGGTTCAGGAATCGCTATTATTGCATATTCAAACAGATCCTTTAGTTTAGATTTTTCGAATTATTCTCTTTTGCTTATATTTATTATAACATCAGCCTTTACAGTTTACTCAATTATTTTATCAATACATCTATACAAAAAAAGATACAGTTAAAATAAGCTCTTTTTTCAAATTTTTTAACATATACAATAAACTCCGCCTTATGGCGGAGTTTATTGTATATGTTATCAATCTTTGTTACAAAAAAATCTGCATTTTTTAATATGTACACACACTGCTTACGATTACCGTGTGCATACCATAATTTATATTAAAATATAAATTATTCGTGTTCAACTAGTTCTTTAAGCAAAGATGCAACATTTTCATCCATTACTTCGTTAATAAACTGGCAAGTACCAACGGCCCTATGTCCACCGCCGCCATATTTAAGCATAAGCTTGCCGACATTGACTTTAGAAGTACGGTTTAAAACCGAATGACCAACAGCACAGCTACAGCCCCTTCCGACACGTCCGCTAACTATCCACACCGAAATATTTTGCTTGGGATACATGCTATAAACCAAAAAGCGATTACCCGAATAGATAGTCTCAAGACCCCTAAGGTCGCTTATTATAACATCGCCCTCAACGCGAGTATGTTCTTTTACCATCTCGATAAACTTTTCGTTTTGCTCCCAATAAGCATCCACGCGTTCTTTTACATCGGGCATTTCAAGCATTTCTTCAATGCTCATAGTCAAGCAACAATCTATCAACTTTTCCATCAACGCATAGTTCGAGATAGTAAAGTCTCTCCATCTTCCAAGTCCCGTTCTAGGATCCATTAGAAATCCCATCAAAATCCAACCGGTTGGGTTTTGTATCTCATCGATAGTTAAATCGGCTGAATCGACTTTATCAACAGCCCACATCATATCGTCAAGACCCGGGAACGTTTTTTCTCCACCATAGTATTCATAGATTATCCTTGCACAAGATGGGGTTATTCGGCTTTCACCGTTAAACTTACCCTCTAACGCAAGTCTTTCATGTTCGCTTGAATGGTGGTCAAACCAAAGCCCACAACCCGGGACAAATGGAACGTTTGCTAGACAATCGTTTTCGGTAATCTCGATCAAGCCGTCTTGTAAATCTTTTGGATGTGCAAATTTCCAACTATCTATTATGCCTTGTTTTTTCAACAACGCAGCACAAGCAAGCCCATCAAAATCTGATCTAGTTACTAATCTCACTTATATATACCTCCATAATGAGAATAAAATTCTTTTTCATAGTTATTGTATCATGTAAGTTGTAAAACTTCAATGTGTTTATTATGAATTTACTGCTAATTGCCCCGTAAATCCAAGATTTAGTAATATATTAAACGCGTCAAATACATGTTGTGGAATAAATTGTGGTATTTGATATCCTTTTTTCGCGTAAACGTCAATTCTCTGAAAATCTCCAACAACAACTTCTATCGCGGTTTTCTCGTCTATCCCTTGTTTTTTTGAAGCTTTGATATATTGTTCAATCGTTTGATTGGGAGAAGCCACGACAATTTCGACCTCTTTCCAATACACCTTTAAAGCTGCATAGATTCTTCGTTCCATAAACGGCTTGTGAACAGCAATTATCTTTGAAACATTAATTTGATTTTTTGTAAGTAGCTCTTTAGAGAAAAGAATATTCTCCGCCGTATTTGTCGATTTGTTTTCAATAATTACATCTTCAGCCGGAACACCATTTTCAACCGCTATCTTGGCGAACATCTCGGCTTCGCTTATGTCAAATCTTCCTTCTGTGTTTCTCCCAAGTCCCCCTGAAAAAAGAACCTTTTTTGAAAAGCCTAGTTTATACAGTTCTGCTGCCCTTGTTGCTATCTCGATATTATAGCTTCCAAACCCAACTATACAATCAGCATTTGACAACTCCATGTTCAAAAGCATGTAATCCCAAAGTATCGTAAGATTTTTATAAACTTGTTTATCCATCTCTTTGACCTGTCCTTTAATTTAGAATTATTTAAAAACGATTGATAATCAATTTAACAACGTTTCATCATTAATAAAGCTAGTTTTAATGACTAAAATCAAGTTTTATTAATTCATTACAAATCGTTTGAAACAGACAACATATTATGTTAAAATACACATTAGTTAGCGAATATGCAAATTAATAAAACACAAAAAAAGATACTCCCATAAAAAAGTGAAAGGCTAAATAAATGATTATACGAAACGAAAAAAAAGAAGACCACTTCGCCGTTGAAGAGTTAACAAAAGAAGCTTTTTGGAATCTTCAAGTTCCCGGTTGCAACGAACATTATATCGTAAACCAAATGAGAACCCACCAAGATTTTATTTCAAATCTAGCCTTTGTGTTGGAGGAAGACGGAAAAATTCTAGCAAACGTTATGTATCTCAAAACCAAACTAAAAGATCAAGACGGAAACGAGAAAAACATCTTATCTTTTGGACCTGTGAGCGTCCATCCGGACTATCAACGCAACGGTTATGGCAGAAAAATTCTTGAACATTCTTTTGAAAAAGCAATACAATTAGGATACGATACCATTGTAATTCTCGGTTCTCCACACAACTATATCTGTTATGGTTTTAAAAACGCCATAAGATATAACGTTTGTTTCCCCGACGGATCTGTTCCGACTGGGCTGCTTGTAAAAGAACTTGTTCCAAACGCGCTTGAGGGCAAAAAATGGGAGTTTCACGCAAGCACGGCACATCATATTGACGAGAACAAACTCGAAGAATTTGACAAAAAATTCAAACCTATGAAAAAGGAATATAAGCCATCTCAAGAACTTTTTTATACCTTTGTTCGCTCTTTTGTAAAAAACGACGACGGCCAAGTTTAATTTTTTATTAGCATCTCAGTTAACTCAATTTTTTAAATATACAAAAGTTTACCGTCTGCTCAATTGCGGACGGTAAAAATTATGCTTAAATTTATTCAAAGATTGTTTCAATATGCTATTTTAAATCGCCTATTGCGTCGATAAGTCGCCCAACATCGACCGGTATTCTAAGCCTTACCGCGTTACCGGGCATTCCGGGAAACCCGAAGCTTGGCTCTACGTACACTTTACGTTTGGCAAATTCCTCGAAAAGATTAGTTTCTGGGTCTTTCGACGAAAGTGTCATTATAGGGGTTGTATCGGATGTTGCCCAAACATCGATATTTTTCAAGCTCTTTAAAAATATCTCTTTGTTTTGCTTAATCTTTTGCACAGACTCGCGCAAAAATGTTGTGTCAAACAGCGCTTCAGTTATTATATCATAGTGGAGTTTTGGAACGGAAAAAGGAATGTCTATTAAATCATAGCTTTTGATGAAATTCTTATCCGCCACCACAAAACCACAACGAAGCCCAGCAAGGCCTAGGCCTTTTGAGAACGAACGAACGACAACGACATTTTCGTATTCTTGAACAAGATTCATCGCCGACTCTTTATCCTCCATAAAATCGCCATACGCCTCGTCGACAAGCACCGTTACAAAATGTTTTCTTGCAATTCGACATATCTCCCGCATCTCTTCAAGCGGTATTATCTGACCCGTTGGGTTGTTTGGGTTATCTATGTAGATTAACGAATATTCTGGCGTAATAGCTTTTAAAAATTCTTCAACACAGAATTTATATCCGTTTTCCTTTCTGAGCGGCAAAGGGCAATGTTTTCCGCCATAGGAATATAAATTCCACACAAAATCCCCAAACTGGGGAGACACACCCAAAACCTTTGTGCCTTGATCGATAAACAACCGACACACCCTGTCAAGCGCATTAATAGAACCACTCGACATCCTTACGTTATCTTTTGTAAATCCGCAAATCTTTCCAAAACGTTTTTCGACATTTTCACAAAGCGTCGCCGCTAGCGGTTCGCCATAGTTATTTATGCGTTCAAACGACGACGGATTTGAAAGCTCCAACATCTTTTGTTTTGCATTTTCTGAAAATCCAAAAGGATTAATACCATAAGAACAATCAACTATCTCGTCTTTTGGTATTCCTTTGATACAATCCGGTTCTTCCGAGTAGCTTGAAAACCTAATCTCGTTTATGTGATACCTAAACCTGTAATTCATTTTCTTTTGCTCCTTTTTAATCTTCAAACGTTATCTCGGAAAGTCTTTTTGAAATGGTATCAGATATATCGGCGTAAACTTTCCTAAATTTACAATAGTTCACGGCTTCAAGCGAGCAATCATGATTATCCGAAAGGCAACGATTAAACATATATTTTCCGTCCACTGTCTCGATAACATCACGTAGAGTTATCTCTTTTGCCGGTTTTGCCAACATATATCCTCCGTTTTTCCCTTTAAACGACATAGCTATCTTGTTTTCACAAAGCTTTCGTAGAATTTTAAGTGCAAACCTTTCGGAAACTGCCGTTTCTCTTGCTATTGTAGATGCTTCGGTTTTATCGCTTTTTTCCGCAAGGTAGGATACAATTCTAACCGCATAATCTGCTTCCTGTGTCATATACATATATCGTTCACCTATATCAAATTTATATTAGATGTAGCTTGAAATACAAGAAATACTATGTTTTTGCA
>CAYJFO010000010.1:0-31148 GCA_964369645.1 uncultured Oscillospiraceae bacterium
AGAGCTGTCACGAAGTGACTGAGAGGGTATTTGTAAAGTTTTGATTGACACAACGCACTACATCCCACACATTATGTTTGTGCAAAATGCCGAAACGTGTTTTTTCAATAGGAGTTTTTCGACAGTCTGAAGGGCGGATTACTCCGCCCTTAATTTTTATAAAAACTATTCCCCTTATTGTTCGGGTTGTGCTCCCTGTTCAGCGGTTTCTTCAACTTCAACCTCGTTTGTTTCCGCTTCGTTTACGCCGGCTGCCTCTTCTCCGTCATGTTCCGGTTTTTCGACATCGGCGATTTCTTCTTCGTCGTTTCGCTCGGTTCTTGCAAGCGTCACAACTTTGTCGTCTTCGCCAACTCGCATAACGCGAACGCCGCTTCCATATCGGCTTTGTGTTGCGATGTCCTCGACATGAATTCGAATAATTATTCCGCTTTGGCTTATGATAATCGCGTCGTCGGTCTCGGCGTTAACCGCTTTGACCCCTGCGACAATTCTTCCGCCTTTACAGTCGTAGTTGCGAACGCCTTTTCCGCCACGATGTTGGACATGGTAGTTTTCAAGATCGGTAAGTCGTCCTTTGCCGTCCTCCGTAACCGTAAGAAGTTTTCCGCCCTCGTTTACAACAGACATTCCAACAACGTTGTCGCCGTCTTTAAGTTCGATAGCTTTAACCCCTCTTGCGGTTCGCCCAAGCGGCCGCGCGTCGTTTTCATTAAATCGAATTGCCATTCCGTTTTCTGTAGCAACTATTAAGTCGTTATCACCGTCGGTCAACCTAACCCAAGCGAGAACGTCGCCCTCGTCCAGCGTTATGCCAAACACTCCGGTTTTTCTTATGTTGCTGTAAAGCGAAAGTTCGCTTCTTTTTACTATTCCGTTTTTGGTAACCATTACGATATATTTTGAATCGTCGAAACTCGAAACTTTTATGACGGAACTAACCTTTTCTTCTCCCGAAATCGGAAGAAGGTTAACTATATTTGTTCCCCTCGACGTTCTGCTTCCCTCGGGAATTTCGTACGCCTTTAACCTGTAAACCCTACCCATTGTTGTTATAAACAAAAGTGTGTCGTGGGTTTCGCAAAGAAAAAGTTCTTCAACAAAATCTTCGTCGCGCCTTGTAAGGCCGGTTATGCCCCTGCCCCCTCTTTTTTGGCTTTTGTAAACATCTTGAAGTTGACGTTTAACATAACCATAGTGCGTTAGCGTTATAACACATTCTTGATTAGGTATAAGGTCTTCTATATCCATCTCGCCCGAAACGGAAAGTATCTCGGTTCTTCTTTCGTCTGCGAATTTATCGCGAATTGCCAAAAGTTCCGTTCGTATCGTCTCAAGCATTATATCGTGGTTGTTCAAAATTTCGTTGTAATGTGCAATAGCTTTTTTAAGTTCGCTAAGTTCGTTTTCAATCTTTAATATCTCAAGACCCGCAAGTTGTCCAAGACGGAACGCAACGATAGCCGCCGCTTGCATCTCGTCAAAATCGAATTTTTCGATTATCGCGGCTTTCGCCTCGGAAGAACCGCCTTTACATGCGCGGATTGTCGCTATTATCTCGTCAATTATGTCGGTTGCTCGTCTTAACCCTTCAAGAACGTGAGCGCGGTCGCTTGCTTTTCTCAAATCAAACTCGGTTCGTTTGCGTATGACTTCACATTGGAAATCGAGATACGCCACAAGCATCTCTTTAAGGTTCATAACCTTGGGTTCGCCGCCTTTAAGCGCCAGCATGATAACCCCAACGCTGTCTTGAAGTTGCGTCAATTTATACAGTTGGTTTAAAACAATCTGGGGATTACTGTCGCGTTTAAGTTCAACAACAATTCGCATACCCTCGCGGTCGCTCTCGTCGCGAAGGTCGGAAATTCCCTCGACACGTTTATCTTTAACAAGGTCTGCTATGTTTTCGATAAGCCTTGCTTTGTTAACCATGTACGGCAGTTCGGTTACAACAATCCTAAAGCGACCGTTTGCGTCCTCTTCAATCTCGGCACGTCCGCGAAGCACAATCTTTCCGCGACCGGTAGCATATGCGGCGCGAATTCCGCTTCTGCCCATTATTATACCGCCTGTTGGAAAATCTGGACCTTCTACAAATTGTAGTAAATCAAAAACTTCGCATTCCGGATTTTCCATCAAATATTCAATAGCGTCGACAACCTCGCCTAGGTTGTGTGGGGGGATGTTTGTCGCCATTCCGACGGCAATTCCGGTTGAACCGTTTATCAAAAGGTTTGGAATACGCGACGGCAAAACCTCGGGTTCAACCTCGCGGTCGTCGTAGTTTGGAACAAATTTAACCGTTTCTTTGTCGATATCGCGAAGCATTTGCCCAGCAATCTTGCTCATTCTCGCTTCGGTGTATCTATAAGCCGCGGCGGGATCGCCGTCGACCGAACCGAAGTTTCCTTGTCCGTCAACAAGCGGATAGCGCATAGAAAAATCTTGAGCCAAACGAACCATAGCGTCATAAACCGAACCATCGCCGTGGGGATGGTAGCTTCCGAGCACGGCTCCAACCGTGTCGGCGGATTTACGATATGCGTTTTCGTGGGTCAGATTTTTCTCACCCATTGTGTAGATAATTCTTCTGTGAACTGGTTTTAGTCCGTCACGAACATCGGGAAGCGCGCGCGAAACGATAACCGACATCGAATAATCGAGAAAGCTTTTGCGCATCTCGCGGTCGATATCAATTGTTATTATGTTTCCCTCGCTCCAAACAGGTTGAATTTTCTTTTCTTTTTGTTTCATTTAATTAACTCCGGTTTTATTTGTGGACCGTTAATGTTGTTTTTATTATCTACACATCAAGGTTTTGGACATACTTTGCGTTTTTCTCGATGAACTCTTTTCTCGGGGGGACTTTGTCGCCCATTAAAATTGTGAACGTTTCGTCTGCTTTTGCGGCGTCTTCGACTTCGACTTTTATAAGAGTTCTGTTTTCGGGATTCATCGTCGTTTCCCAAAGTTGTTCCGGGTTCATCTCTCCAAGACCCTTATATCTACTTATCTTTACGTTGCCGCCCATCTCGGAAACAATCTGGTCGCGCTGACGGTCGGTATAGGCGTATTTAATGTTTTGACCTTTTGCAATTCTGTACAACGGAGGTTGCGCGAGATATATATGTCCCTCAGTTAAAAGCGGACGCATAAAGCGGAAAAAGAACGTCAAAAGCAGGGTTCTAATGTGTGAGCCGTCGACGTCGGCGTCCGCCATTATGACTATCTTTCCATAACGTAATTTTTCAAGGTCAAGTTCTTCGCCAAGCCCTGTTCCAAGCGCCGTTACAACCGGCATGAGTTTGTCGTTTCCGTAAACCCTGTCTAGGCGTGCTTTTTCAACGTTTATCATCTTGCCCCAAAGAGACAAAATAGCTTGATATCTTCTGTCGCGTCCCGCTTTTGCGGAACCGCCGGCGCTGTCTCCCTCGACTATATAAATCTCGGTGTTTTCTCTGCCTCTTTCGGAACAATCGGCAAGTTTCCCCGGAAGCGACGCCGATTCAAGCGCCGATTTTCTTCGCGTTAGATCCCTTGCTTTTCGCGCGGCTTCCCTCGCCCTTGCCGCACCTAAAGCTTTTTCAAAGATAGCTTTTGCTACCGAAGGATTTTCTTCAAAGAAATCTGTTAACTTTTGATACGTCATAGTTTCGACAATCGTTCTCATCTCGGTGTTGCCGAGTTTTGCTTTGGTTTGTCCTTCAAACTGTGCTTCGGAAAGCTTGACGCTAACAATTGCGGTTAGTCCTTCGCGAACATCGTCGCCCGAAAGATTTTTGTCGCTTTCCTTTAATATATTTTTGCTTCGTCCGAAATCGTTAAACGCACGAGTCAACGCGGTTTTAAAACCTTGTTCGTGTGTTCCGCCGTCCGTCGTGTGAATGTTGTTTGCAAACGTAAGCAAAAGTTCGTTGTAGCTGTCGTTATACTGCATAGCAACTTCAGCTTCGCGGTTTTCAAGAACACTCTTAAAATATATAACCTCGTTATGAAGCGTTTCTTGACTTTTTCTTTTGTGGATATGTGAAACAAACGAGCGAATTCCGCCCTCGTAATGCATATCTTCAAAAACTGCGCCGTCGGGATTTCTCTCGTCAACCAAAACTATCTTTAAACCTGCGTTTAAAAAAGCTTGTTCGCGAAGTCTTGTACAAAGCGTATCGTAATCGAACACCGTTTCTTCAAATATATCTGCGTCCGCTTTAAACTTGATAACCGTTCCGCGGCGGTCGGTGTCCCCTTGTTCTTGGAGCGGAGCGTCTTCAACTCCTCGTTCAAAACGTTGGAAATATTTTTTTCCGTCAACGTGAACCGTTACGGTTAACCATTCGGAAAGCGCGTTAACAACCGAAGCGCCAACCCCGTGGAGGCCGCCCGAAAAATGGTAGCCTTCGCCGCCAAATTTACCGCCGGCATGGAGAACCGTGAAAACAACGGTGACCGCCGGAAGCCCGACTTTCGATTGAACCCCAACCGGTATTCCCCTGCCGTTATCCGAAACTTCTATGACATCGCCCGGAAGGATTTTAACTTTTATCTCGGAACAATGTCCCGCCAACGCCTCGTCTATCGAGTTATCAACAATTTCGTACACAAGATGATGAAGACCGCGAGGACCCGTCGAACCGATATACATACCGGGACGTTTTCTGACAGCCTCAAGACCTTCAAGAACCTGTATTTGTTCCGCGTCATAGTTGTTGGTTACAACGTTTTGTTCGTTTTGTTCGTTTATTTGCAAATCGTTTGTTTGTTCAGACATTTTTTTCTCCAATAAATTTAATAATGCGTAATTATGGTGTCAATTTGTGACATTATTTAATATTAGCTTAAAAAAACTAATAACTAGTGATAATGTTATAGTGTGAAAACTATTTTATTTTTTTATTCTTCTGTTCTTTTTCTTATGGTTGAACTGTTTATTCCGGTTATAAAAACTTTTTTGTCACCCTTTTGTTCGCATACGACAAACGATTTCGGAAGTTCATATGAAACGTTTGTAACGATATTTTGTTGTTGGGCTTCCTTTAAAAAGTTACGGGTTTTTTTACTTATAGTAACCGCATCTATGTCGAAAACTCCAATGATTTCTTTTGACATAACAACGGTATCTGTACCAAGGTAGATGTACATAATTCGTAATTCATAATTCGTAATTATTACATTAAGAATTTTTTTCCTTTTCGATATTTTGAGTTTTTGTTATTGCTATTAATAATTTAAAAATTTTTTGACAAAAAAAATGATTTACTATTAACTACTATAATATTTTCATTTTTATAATTTTTCGTAATCTTCATAATTTAAATAACAAATCTAAATGTAAACGTTTAATCTTTTAAAACATTTATTCAATTCGTCGCGTAGCGACACATTAAATACGAATTACGAATTATGCATTATGAATTAAACAACTCTTCCTTTTTCTATATTAAAAAACTTCGTATCAATGTTTTTTTCTATTAATCTGCTATCACACGTTGTTATAAACGCTTGCATGTCAACTATGCTCTTTAGTAGATGTTGTTGACGGTTTTTATCAAGCTCGGACAAAACATCGTCTAACAGTACAACGGGTTTTTCGTTTAAAACCTGTTCCATTATGACAGCCTCGGAAAGTTTAAGCGCAAGAACTGCGGTTCTTTGTTGACCTTGTGACGCAAAAAACCTTGCTTCACTGTCGGCGATTAAAATTTCTATATCGTCGCGATGTGGACCTTTTGAACAAAATCCCAAACGTATGTCATCTTTTCGAGTCTGTTCAAAAATCTTTAAAACGTTGTTTATTCCAAAATTGTCCTGTTCAAAAACTGTTGAATTATATCTTAATGAAAGATTTTCGGAATTGTCCGATATTTCGGAATATCTCTCAGACGCTTTTTGATTAAGGCTTTCGCAAAAATCTTTTCTAATCTCGGTTATAACCTCGCAACTTTTTGCAAGTTGAAGATCAAAAACATCAAGCATGTCATACGCCGCCGAGATGTTTCGACAATCTTTTAAAAGACTGTTTTTTTGTACCACTAAACGATTATAATTTCTAATCTCATAAAGATATTTTTTTGAGATCTGCATTAAACAAGTATCAAGAAACCTTCTTCGTTCCGCCGCCGTTCCTTTAACAAGATTAAGATGTTCGGGGGAAAAAACTGAAACCGCAAAAACTCCGGCGACAGTCGAAGCTTTTTTCTGCTCGCCTTTGTTATGTGAAACGTTTCTGCCTTTTTGCGATATAGAAAATTTTAATGTTTGTTTTCTTTTTCCGCTTTCGATCTCGCTTTCAATTATAGAAAAATCTTTTTGTTTTTTTATTAAATCAACATCTTTTCCCGGTCTAAAACTTTTTGCTCCAGACAAAAGAAAAATACTTTCGATTAGATTTGTTTTTCCCTGTCCGTTTTGTCCGCTTATTACGTTTACTCCGTTTATCGGTTCAAAGTATATCTCGTTAATATTTCGATAGTCTTTTAAATTATGTGAAATTAAAATCATTTTTTTTAATCCGCTTTAATCCTAACCGGTAACACAAGATATAAGAAATCGTTTCCGTCTACAGGATAAACTTTCATAGGGGTTATAGAAGTTCCAATCTCAAAATAAAGTTCCTCTTTTTTGCTGTTTCTTAACGCGTCTATTATATATCTGTTGTTAAAACCTATCTCGACCGAATCCCCTATTATCTCAACATTAAGTTCATCGTATGCGTCGCCCAACGAAGTTTTACACGTTACAACGGCAATATTATCTTCAAATTTTATTTTAATTGGGCTTTTTAATCGATCGGTTATTAAAAGCGAAGCTCTTTCAACCGCGGTTATTAAAGTTGAAACATTTATCTTAATCTTTGTTTTTCCAATTGCCGGAATTGTTTTTTTATAGTCTATAAAATCCCCTTCAAGCAATCTTGTTAAAACTGTGTATTCACCAATCTTGAAAACTCCATATTTTTTTGCAGTTCCTATATAAACGATTTCTTCTTTTTCGCCTATAATTCTTCCAACTTCCGAAAGTGTCTTTGCCGGAACAACAAAGTTTCGCTCGCTTTGGTTTTCAACCTCGCGTTCACAAACCGCAAGTCTATAACCGTCTACCGAAACTATCGTTAATTTTCCTTGTTCAAGACAAAACTTACTTCCGGTGTGAACCGGTTTTTGGTCGTTGGTTGCTATCGCATAAAGAGTGTAGTCTATCATCTCTTTAAGTTTAGACGATTCAATCTCGAGACTTTCGTCCGAATTAAGATTAGGAAGTTCGGGGAAATCTTCCGGAGATATTCCCGAAAAATTAAATTTTGCAATGTTTCCTTTTATAAGAACTTTAAAACTATCATCCGTTTCTATAATAACGTTTTCGCTATCTATCTTTCTAACCATATCAATAAAAAGTCTCGCATTTATAACAACGCTGCCTTCTTCTTTTATGTTAGCATCGATATTTGTTATTATTCCAATCTCAAGATCATAAGCGGTAAGCGTTAGTTTACCGTTTTTAGCGGTTACCATTATTCCCTCTATAGCAGGTATGGCAGATTTTCCCGCAACAGCTTTTGAAACATCCGAAAGAGCTTCATAAAGATTTTGTTGATTACATACTATCTTCATTTTAACTTTTTACCTTCTTTTTTTTATATGGTATAAAATAATTTATGTTTTATTTGGTTGGTCATTTTGTATTTTTCTTAAAACCAAAAAGTTTTCTTTAATTTTTAGATTAACTTTAAAAAACTATGTATATATAGAAAGAGAACAAGTAGTAGTAGTAGGGGCTGTTAATTTTGTTTAAAACTCAAATTTTCTGCTTAAACAGTTCGAAAATTGTAAATATTAATTATTTATTAATTATTTATTAATTGTTGAAATGTTTAAAACTTAAAGTTTGGTTTTTAACATTGTTGAAAATCTTAGTTGAAAGTTAATAATTTGTTCAAAACTTTTATATCTTTGCGTTTTTAATTATATCGCCAACCATGTTTTTAAGATGGCTATTTGTGTCGAGTAGTCTTTCTACTTTTTTTATTGAATGGGTAACGGTTGAATGGTTTCTGTTTGAAAATTCGGCGCCAATGTCTTCCATCGTCATTCCCGTAACTTCACGTATTACATACATTGAAATCTGTCGGGCGTTTGCTATGTCGCTGTCGCGTTTGTTTGAACGAATGTCAATAGTTGATACGTTAAATGTTCTGGATATTTCTTCTAATATTTTTTCAATAGTAATTGGTATAGGACGTTGTTCTTGCATAAGATCTTTTATGGCGGCTTGTGCATTTGTTAGATTTGGCTTTGATGTGTTCATAAGTTGATAGGCATAGAGTTTTTTTACAACGCCTTCAAGTTGACGAATATTTTCTTTTATATGAGAAGCTACGTATTCTGCGACATCGTCAGTAAGTTCAAGTCCAATAAAACTTGCTTTTCTTCTTAAAATTGAAATTCTTGTTTCAAGGTCGGGGGCGCTTATGTCCGCGAGAAGTCCCGATTCAAAACGTGTGCGTAACCTATCGGTTAAAGATTTAATTTCTTTTGGTGGTCTGTCGGATGAAAGTACAATCTGTTTACCGTGTTTGTACAATGAATTAAAAGTATGAAAAAATTCTTCTTCCGTTGCAACCTTTCCGCCAATGAACTGAATATCGTCAACCAAAAGTACATCGGCCGAACGATATTTTTTGTGGAACGGTTCTGTGTTACCTTGTGTAATCGCAGCGATAAGTTCGTTTGTAAATCTTTCGCCTTCGACATATAGAATTTTATATTCAGGATGGGTTTTTAGTAGATCGTTTTTTATAGCCATTAAAAGATGGGTTTTTCCAAGACCACTATCACCGTATATGAAAAGAGGGTTGTAAGCTCCGGCTGGGTTTGCCGCAACAGCTTGGGCGGCGGCGTGGGCAAAGCGGTTGCTTCCGCCTACGATAAATGTATCAAACGTATAGGCATATTCTCCAGATAAAACTGGAGGAAGCATTCCTTTCAAAGGAGAATTTTTTCCCGCCGACATAGATTCGCGGCTTACAATATTAACCGCAACAGGAAAGCCTAAGATATCTTCAAAACTTTCTTCGATAAATTTTTGATATCTTTCTTGGACAGTCGTCTTTAAAAAGTCCGAAGCTATCGAAAGTGTTGCAACTCCATTTTCAAAAGAAACAGGTTCAATTCCACTTATAAAAATATTGTATGAAGTTTCCGTTATCTTTTCTCTTAGGTGATCCGCCACTATTTCGTAACATTGTCCGAACGATTCCATTTTGTTCCCTCTTTATATGGTAGTTAATCTATATTAAAATTAAAAAAGCACGTCTACTAAAATTCCGTTAACTATATAATAATAATACAATAATTAATATAAATAGCAGTATAACATAAATACGTAATTTTTTCAACAAAACAACAGTAATTTAATTAGTATTTAGTATCTTTTATGATAATTAAAATAAAGATATGTTTTGTTATTTTTATGTTTGTAATAACCTATTTTTTTATAATTCAATTTTTTTAAAAAATTTCTGATAAGTCTAGAGCGATAATTAAAACTCCTTCTTGCTACATGATAAAAAATGTTTTTCTAAAAAATTTCCGTTAAATAATAAAAAACAAGCTTTTTGCATTAAACAGTTTATAATGTGCAAAAAGCTTGGCTAGTTTTTAGCGCGTGTGTCTCATTAAATAGTTGAGGTTTTAAGGGGGTGTCGGAACGACATAACGCCCATTAACAAAATATATGGTAAGGGAGATTTAAATTCCCCCTTAACCCATTACAAAAAATGATTCTCTAAAAAATTTAATTAAAAAAATATTAGATTTTGTTTTAAAGAAATGACACGTACAAAAAAATTAATTAAATATTATTTTTACAAAACATCAATAAAATCTTTTATATATCTATCCTGCATCTCTGTTAAAGATTTAAAATTCATCGATTTTGAATAATACTTTTCTATCTCGTCGTGGCTTGCGAGAGCTTTTGATGAAAGAAGACTTGCTTGGTCGATTAAATCTAATATGGCTTTTTTACAAAAAGTAGATTGTTGCGAAACAGACGAACCGTCACAAATCTTCATAAATCTTTTTTCGTTTATAACTTTAGCATCGCAAAATTCATGTTTTGTAAAAAGATTGTTGACAACAAAACAAATGCCAGCCGACGGTATAAACAAAGCAGAAACTATATTTTCCGACATAACAGCTGAACGACAGGTTATTATGTCATAGCCGTTTTGTAACGCTTTCTTTCTTAAGCTTGCAAGTATGGTAGATGAAACTCCCCCATATCTATCTGAAAAAACATATCGTGTTTGATAGTATTCACTATTAACTTTTGAATAATCCACAAGTCCATTTGGAGTTACCGCCGATATATAACGCACCTCTTCGCTAGATTTTTTACCTTGTTGAAACGGAAGATGTTTAAAAACAATCTTGTCAACAAAATTAAGAAGTTTTTGATTGTCTATATATCGTACAGTTAATTTAATCATGTCGTCCGAAATAAGTCTTGTTGCGGAAACAAATCGCGCAACACGTTCGTGATATTTAGCACACGAATTAAAATGTGGAATAATCTCGTCTTTAATTTGTTTTAAATAACAACTGTCCATAAAATCATAAAACGTCACAATGTTTTCACGCACACCTGGGTAGCTTGGTTTTTCATCATGTGGATCGGTAGCGTCTATTATCGCAAAGTTTTTTTCTTTACAGATAACCCCGTCCAACGAGTTGGGGTCGGCGCTACAATGAATAAATTCTGTCGAGAGATCTTTTCCTGAGATCTTTAACCCTATCTTTTTCATAAAGGTCGATTTTCCACATCCGGGGCCAGCCTTTATAAGAGAAGTGTTATAATCGGTTTTTTCGTCACAGAGATTTTTAAAAAGTGATATAAATCCATTAACGCTTTGTGTTCCCATAAAAAAATGATGTTTGTAACTCAAATCAAATACCTACCTTTTTTGTTTATGTTATAGAGTATGTCGATTTTAAAATAATGTTCCACGTGGAACAATGTTTATAATTCGTAATTCATAATTAATGTTAGTTAATAATTAATAGTTAATAGTGGTGGAGTGGCTTATGTCATAAAAATTGTTTTTTTACCCTCTCCGTCGACCTTACGGTTGCCACCTCTTCCAAAGAGAGAGGAAAAAAATTTCTACATAAACAAACCGTAGCGAAAAGTTTCTTAGCTCTTGCCGTTCTCGACTGTTTAACCACGCTATATTTGATGAATGTAATGACACCGTTGGTTTACAATGCTACATTTGAGAAAGGCAACGCCAACTAAGGTTGGTTTTAACCCGTCCCGAATGTTTATCGCAATTTTGCATCATCACCAAGACGGCAAGAGCAGAGCCCTTGCCCTACGGTTTGTCTCTTGGGGTTTGGTTCTTGGATACGAGGAAGGGACGGGCAACCCGTCCCTTACTCAACAGTAATAAAAAAATTGTCCGCAAAACTATGTGTAGAGAGGGCTCTACGACAAGCAATTTTAAAAAAACACGGGGACATACTTTATAGGATTATCTTCGAAAAAACTCCTCCCGCTAACTGTGGTTGGCACATCTCCTCATTAGGAAGCCTTTTTAAAATGTCGCTTCTTGTTGGAGGAGGGCAAAGTTAGCCTTCCTCCATGAGGGAGGTGGCAGGCGGTAACGTCTGACGGAAGGAGTATTTTTAACAGAAAGAATAAAACCGATTTCTTAAGTTGATAGCATTGTTTATGGGGTACGCCGATAGTTTGTTGCATGGTCTATATACGAGGACGGAGCGACGAGAACGTCTACTACGTAGTAGACGTCGTTCCCTATGTTCCGCTGTTTGTGGCGTGATTCGGGTGACGAAGGCGGGAGGATAATATCCTCCCCTACGACCGCCGTTTTATGGAAACGTTAAAGGCTGAAAACCATATTCAAATCTCGCCACGAAGTGGCGCCAATTCGTCGTTCCGACGAACCTTAATTACGCATTACGAATTATGAATTAACACCCCACACCACAATATCTTGTATACCCTGTTTTTTAAACCACAAATTTCAAAAAATAAATACAAAATCTTCTTAAAAGATGTGTTTTTTGCATTTACAACGACTTATTTTTTATGTATTATAATATTAAGCAAAAAAAATGCGTTAAGAATTATTAAAAACCGGCGGCGAAAAGCTGCTGATTTTTTAAGCTGTTTTTAACGGTGTAAGCTGCTAATATCAATTTTGTAGCATCATATATAATATGTACACGGTCTACTGTGTATTCAAGAGCTACGTAAAATTTTAGTCTTGCACATAACGGGGTGTTTTTAAATTGTTCCACGTGGAACATCTTCAAACACTAGAAAAATCATTTTAAAATATAATTATGGAGGTTTATATTTTGGGAAAGATTATAACAATCGCTAATCAAAAAGGTGGTGTCGGAAAAACCACAACTTCTGTTAACCTTGCGGCGGCTCTTGGCGCGCTTGGAATGAAAGTTTTATTGGTAGACATCGATCCACAAGGAAATGCTACAAGTGGTACCGGCATAAACAAAAGGGCTTTGCGTGCTTCGTCGTACGACATAATAATGAGCAACCGCCACATCGACGAAACGATTCAACAGACCGCCTGCCCAAACCTTTGGATAATTCCGTCACAAATAGACCTAGCCGGCGCAGAGCTTGAACTTGTTTCGCTTGAAAGAAGAGAATATAAATTAAGAGAGGCTCTCTTAACAAAAAAACGCGATTTTGATTTTATAATAATCGACTGTCCACCTTCGCTTGGTCTTTTGACGCTTAATGGATTGAACGCTTGCGATTCTATTTTAATTCCAATTCAAAGCGAATACTACGCACTTGAAGGTTTGTCACAACTTATGACGACAATTCGCCAAATTAAAAGGCTTTATAATCCTAATGTTGAGATAGAGGGCGTTTTGCTTACAATGCACGACGCGCGTCTTTCGCTTACTATCCAAGTTATGGAGGAGGTCAAGCGCTTTTTCCCGCAAAAAGTTTTTACAACAACGATACCGCGAAACGTTCGTCTTTCAGAAGCTCCAAGCTACGGTAAGCCAATTAAATATTACGACAGCTCTTCAAAAGGAGCGGAAGCATACGATAAACTTGCGGCAGAGATAATCGAACTAAACAGTTTAAACAACTAATAAACAACACATTATATAAAAGGTGAAGATAAAAATATATGTCAGTTAACAGATTAGGAAAAGGGCTTGATGCCTTATTTTTAGACAGCGCAACCGATGTCGGCAACTCGGACCAGATAGCGATAATGGATATATCGCCCGACCGCGACCAACCGCGAACAGTGTTCGAGACCGAAGCTTTACAGGAACTTTCAGATTCAATTCGTGACCACGGCGTTCTCCAACCAATATTGGTTAGGCCGATAGCAGACGGAGGATATAGAATAGTTGCCGGCGAACGTCGTTGGCGCGCCGCACAACTCGCGGGTCTTACAACGATTCCCGCAATAGTCAAAACGTTGTCCGATACCGACGCAATGGTTATTGCTCTTATAGAAAATCTACAACGCGAAGACCTTAATCCGGTTGAAGAAGCTTTAGGATACAAGCGTCTTATGGAAACATGTAACCTAACCCAAGAACAAGCGGCTGTTCATGTCGGCAAATCTCGTCCGACCGTTGCTAATGCGCTTAGGCTTCTCGCTCTTCCAAAAGAGGTTCTCGACATGGTAAGCGACGGAAAGCTTACGACGGGACACGCAAAAGCGATACTTTCGGCGCCCGAACAAGAGATGGTAGCGCTTGCAAATGAAATTGTTACACGAAGCCTTTCGGTTCGCGAAGCGGAAAAACTTTGTTCATCTATGAAAAACGAGAAAAAATCCCCTGTTGTACCACAAGAGTTTGTGCAAGACCCAACCGCAAAAGAGGTTGAACTTTCGCTGGGACAAGAACTCGGAGTCGAAGTTAGGGTTAAATATAACGACGGAAGAGGAACTCTTTCGCTTGATTTCTATTCAAAAGAACAGCTTTTTGAATATGCAAATAAACTCGGAAAAACTTTAGAAGGTTAAAAACAAGGAGAAAAATATGCTTGATATAAAACGAATAAGGGAAAACCCCGATGAGATAAAAAACAGCCTTTCGGCTCGTTCGAAGGACTACGGGAAAGAAATTGACGCGCTAATAGAGCTTGACGCAAAACGTCGCGAACTGTTGGTTCAAGTCGACGAGATGAAAGCGAAACAAAACGCCGCAAGCAAAAAGATACCTATGTTGAAAAAAGAGGGTAAAAGCACCGACGGCATTATGTCCGAGATGAAAGAGATATCGGAACACATAAAAGTTAAATCGGAACAACTCACCGAGGTGGAAAAACAATCGGAAGATATTATTTTGTCGGTTCCCAACACCCCCCACCCTTCTGTTCCAAGCGGCGCGGATAGCGAACAAAACGTAGAGCAAAGAAAATGGGGCGAACCAAAACAATTTGACTTTGAACCAAAAGCACATTGGGACATCGGCGCAAATCTCGACATATTAGATCCCGAAAGAGCAGCTAAAGTTACGGGCGCGCGCTTTCATTTTTACAAAGGATTGGGCGCACGTCTTGAAAGAGCTGTGTTTAACTTCTATCTTGACTTGCACAGCACAAAACACGGATACACCGAAATCTTCCCGCCGTTTATGGCAAACCGCGATTCTATGCGCGGCACGGGACAACTTCCGAAGTTTGAAGAGGATATGTTTAAGCTTGAGGGACACGAGTATTTCTTAATCCCAACCGCAGAAGTTCCGGTTACAAACCTACATCGTGATGAAATTTTAGATACAAAAGAACTTCCCAAAAAGTTTTGTGCATACAGCGCGTGTTTCAGGGCGGAAGCCGGAAGTGCCGGACGCGACACAAGGGGTCTTATACGTCAACACCAGTTTAACAAGGTTGAGCTTGTTAAACTTTCAACCGCCGAAACAAGTTATGATGAACTCGAAAGCCTAACCAACGACGCGGAAAAAGCGTTACAGCTTCTTGGCCTTCCACATAGAGTTGTTTTGCTTTGTGGCGGAGATATGGGATTTTCTGGAGCAAAGACGTATGATATCGAGGTTTGGTTACCAAGCTATGGACGCTATGCCGAGATATCGAGTTGTACAAACTTCGAGGATTTCCAAGCAAGGCGTATGAACATTCGTTACCGCGAGGCACAAGGCGAGAAGCCAAAATTTGTCCACACCCTTAACGGTTCGGGACTTGCGGTTGGAAGAACAGTTGCGGCGATACTTGAAAATTATCAAAACAGTGACGGTTCGGTTACCGTTCCGGAAGTTCTTCGCCCATACATGTGTGGCGCGGAAGTCATTAAATAACCAAAGGTAACCAGATGTCAGATTTAAATAATCAACAGCAAAATAAAAGTTCCTTTAAAAATTCTTTAAAACAATTTTTAAAAAATATATTCAAAGTGTTTATGCTAGTCGTTCCTGTGCTCGTGGTAATCGTGTACGTAAATTACACAGTTGATCCCTCGTCGCTTTACAAACTTTCGCGCGAAGACAGCGACGAGATAACGGCGGTCGACATAATGGTAACGGGTCAAAACGCAACCAACATCGGCAACTGTAACGAGCGCTTGGTTCGCCGCGAGTACCTCAACCGCATGACACAACCCGTTCAAACAATTGCGCTTGGAAGTAGCAGAGGCGCAATTGTTGACAGCGATATGCTTAAAGAACAATCGTTCTTTAATTTTTCTGTGGTTGGCGCGACTATAGAAGATTTCATAGGATACTACGGACTGCTTCACCAAAACGATCTTTTGCCGAACAAAGTTTATTTTGTTATAGACCCATGGATTTTAAACGACAACTACAACGGCAATGGACAGGACAGGTATAAAGAAGCGGTCGGCGACGGGTACTATTATTACATGACCGAAGTTTTAAACAAAGAGGTAGACCCAAAAGTTGCCGAGATAGGCGCGCTTTATAAACCGTTTTCCGAGGAAAAGCAAAGCATATTTTCTCTTGGAAAAGATAAGCTTTTAAACTTGTTTTCGATAACCTATTTCCAAGGATCTATCTATTCAGTTTTAAACGACATGCAAGCACAGGAAAACGCAGGTTATACCGTCGAGCCAACCGAGAACAAATTTGAATATAGCGATATAATACGCTTTGACGGAAGTTATTCCTATCCCGAGGGTTACCGAGAGGTTTCGACAAACGAGAAAACTGCAAGAGCTATGGCGTCGTTGCCCGAAAGCGTTTTGGGGCTTGAAGATTTTGACGAGATAGACGGCGAAAATAAAAAACTTCTCATGGAGTTTGTCGAGTCTATTCGCAAAAGCGGAGTAGAAGTAGAGTTTTTATTGTTGCCAATAAGCACAGTTATCTATGAACACATGGAACAAAATTTTGACAGATATCAAAACTTTTTTTTGTGTGAGGAAACTGTTCGTGAGATTGCAAACGAATATGATTGTTCTGTGGTTGGAAGCTATAACCCCCATGAATTTGGTTTTGACATGAGTTCTTTCTATGACGGATACCACCCAACGAGCGAATCGGTCGCATATATTTTAAGAAAATAAAAGAGCTAGGTTTTAAATATTTTTTGGCTTGGTTTGTTTGTTGTTCTACACATTGCATAAAACTGTAGATTTTTTTAAATTTTTGATTTGCGTTTTTTAAGTTTTTTGACATTCAAACTTGTATTTTAAATCAGACAATAAACAAGTCAGCAAGAGAAACCTACTAATTAATAAAAACACCTCATTTGAAAGGCTTATTATATTATGTTCACAGCTGTTAAAACCCTATTTTGGTTTGCGTATTTTTGGATTTTTTTAATTTTAAGCATACCTTTTTTGTTTGTCGCGGATATTATAAAAGCATTGGGCAAAGACGAAAGTTATAAAAAACTAGTTATTGCCGTGACACGTTTGTGGACAAACGGCCTGCTTTTAATTGCCGGAGTCAAGGTTAAGACAAAAAACATACACAACGTTCCGAAGGACAAGGCGGTTTTATACATACTTAACCATCAAGGAAACTTCGACATTCCAATCTCGATATCCTATCTTCCGGGATATATAGCGCTTGTTTCAAAAAAAGAGATAGGCAAACTTCCGCTTGTTTCGTCGTGGATGAAACGTCTTAGATGTGTTTTAATCGACCGCAACGATCCCCGCCAATCGCTCAAGATGCTTTATAAGGCGGGTGAAAGCATAGCAGAGGGATATTCGGTCGTTGTTTTCCCCGAGGGAACGCGAAGCGACAGCACGGAAGTTGGAGAATTTAAATCCGGTGCGTTTCGCCTTGCACAAAAAGCTAACTGTGCGATAGTTCCGGTTGCTATCGAGGGAACATATAACATTATGAAAAAACGTTCGGTTTTGATACACAGCGCCGACGTCACGCTTAATTTTTGCGAGCCTATCGACGTTTCAACCCTTACAAAAGAGGAAAAATCTAAACTACATGAAACCGTGCGCGAAGTCATTGTTAAAGCGAAACAAGAGTCTGTTTTATAGTTTGGCAAATTTACACAGAGGAGTAAAATGAAAAAGTATTTGGCAATATTTGTAGCGGGACTTATTACCTATTGGATTATTGGCGGATTATTCATATTTTTCACTGACTATTCTCCGGGAGAGCTTATAGCTTTATTCCTTGAAACAGTCTTTGGATAAATCGTATTACAAGCATAAATCTTATGATTACTTAAATTACTATATTGAAGGAAAACTGCTATGAGATACATTGATTTTAGAAGCGACACAGTAACAAAGCCAACCGAACAAATGCGTGCGGCGATGGCGGCGGCAGAGGTTGGCGACGATGTCTTTGGAGACGACCCAACGGTCAACCGTCTACAGCAAACCGCGGCAACAATTTTGGGGAAAGAAGCGGCGCTTTTTGTTCCGTCCGGAACACATGGCAACCAATGCGCAATAATGTCGCATACCCACAGAGGCGATGCGATTGTCGTTGGCGAAGGTTGCCACATAATGGACCACGAAGCCGGAGCATATGCCGTTTTATCGGGGGTTTCGCTTTCCGTTGCAAAAGCCGAGGGCGGGATAATAGACCCATTGTCGGTAGAGCGACTTATAACGGACGATAGTGATGTCCATGTCGCAAAAACCGGCCTTGTGTGCGTTGAAAACGCCTATTCAAACGGAGCGGTTTTGCCGGTGTCGGTGATGCGCGATATATATGTTTGTGCAAAACAAAAAGGTATTCCTGTCCACCTAGACGGCGCGCGCCTCTTTAACGCGGCGGCGGCGCTTGACGTTGACGTTAAAGTCTTGACGGGATATTGTGACACAGTAATGTGTTGTCTTTCGAAAGGCCTATGTTCCCCGATGGGTTCAATTCTTGCCGGAAGCACGGAGTTTATAAACAAAGCAAAAAGGAACCGTAAAATTTTGGGCGGAGCTATGCGACAAGTTGGTGTTGTTGCGGCGGCAGGTATTGTTGCCCTTACCGAAATGACCGAAAGATTAAAAGTTGACCATCAAAACGCAAAGTTCCTTGCGCGTCAACTTTCGACTATCGAAGGTTTCGAAATTGACCCACAAACGGTTGACATTAATATGGTGTTCTATCGTTCTTTACTTGGCGACCAATTTGACAAAAACATTGTTTCGTTCATGCTTCAAAACGGAATTAAGATAACGGGTGGACATTTTGGACAATATCGCATGGTTACAAACAACGATGTAACAACGGACGATTGTATATATGCGGCGGAAAAGTTAAAACAAGCGTCAGAAATTTTTAAAGTTAACGTATAGTAAATTTAGATTATATTTTTTAATAGCAAGGAGTCTTTATTAAATGACAGGTAACAACACGCCCACTAAATCAAAAAAGCGCTTTACACTAGGATGTTTATTCTTTATTATAGTTTTTTCGGTGACTGTGCTTACGCTTTATATACTTGACACAAACTACATAACGAGTTCGGTATTTTTATACTATTGTTTGCCGGTTTTTTTGATATCGGTTGTGCTTATCCTGTTTAAAGCTAGGATAGTTGCCTCGTTTCTTTTATTTTTTTCCTCGCTTGCGTTGGTAGCGTTGACGTTGATTATTGCAAACAACATTAATTCCGACCTCATGTATTTTAGCGCTATCGTGGTTTCGGCGATAACCGCCATAGGTTTTTTGCTTGGGTTAACGTTTGAGACGATGAAAAAAGCAAAAAACAAATCTAAAGCCATAAAGATTGAGCGAAAGAAAGCAAACCAAGCGATACATAATATCCGTTCTGAACAACAAAAAGCTATTGCGACTATGTCGACCCAGCTTGACAGATCAAAAAGCGAAATCGAAAACTTAAAACAACAGCTCGAAGCATCTCAAGCTAGCGCGGCCGTGCCGACAAAACAAGTTGCAAGCGTTAGTACTACCGAAATAGCAACGCAACAAGACAGCGTTAAGCAAAATGACGAAAAGAAGCAAGACACAAAAAACGATATCGCCAAAACACAAGAGAAAGATACAAAACAAGACGATATCGCTACACAACAAAAAACCGAACCTCAACAAAAAAAGTTCGGATTTCTAGATAAGTTTTTGAAAAAGTAGTATATTAAACATAGCTTTTTCAAAATTATAATCGATTCTAGGAAACGTTTTTGCTAGTGGTCAAGGGTGAACTTAAATTCTCCCCTTTTGTCCCTCGACACCCCTTTTAACGATTTAGGGAAAGTATCGTCATAAATCCCGTTTTGCTTTTTGTGCTTAAAAACTTTATATTGCAAAAAGTTTGTTAATTTCTTCTTTTTTTAGCTAATACTTTATTCATTTAAAAAGGACAGGATAAAAATCCTGTCCTTTTCTTTGTTTTGTTATTGTATTGTGTTTTGGTTCTACCCTAAAGATAGAAGTCCAAGTTTTTGAAGCGTTAGCGCTGAACTGAAATCGGAATAGTACCGCGCGCCTATCTTTGTCCTAATCTCTACATAACCTTTTGTTTCGTACTCGTCGGTTAACTCATCGAAATCGTTTATAAGAGAATTTAATGAAATTTCGAACGGTTCGTCAGAAAATGTCCTGCCCGGTTCGGATTTATTAAAATGCTTAAACAAATTGCTGTCAACTCCGCTTATGTCGGTTTGTATAAATTTATCGACATCTTTCAAGTCGTTTGGAACTGGTGACGGGAGCTCTTTCATCGTGTTTGTTGTAAGATCGAAATACATGTCGCCGTTTTGGTTGTCCAACAGATAAAGATAGAACTTAATCTGTCTGTCTTCATATTTTTCGTTTTGTTCGTCAACTTTTATCCAAGCGTCGCCCAACGAAGAGTTTGTTATAAAACTTCCCGCCAACGTGTCTAAAGCATTAAACACAAACGGCATGAGATAAAACTTCATCTCTGCTGTGTCGTCTTTATCTTCATAAAGCTCAATTTCAATAGGCTCGAGATCTTTTAACGCAAAATCAACAATATGTCTAATGCATGTAGCGATTGTAACGTCGGTTGTAAGATTAATCCAAGAAGCAGAGTTTTCGGTTCTGTCGTACTCCCTTGCATCGTTTTCATCTTCGATCTCTTTCAAAACCGGATAGAACGGCGAGTAATGCGGATTACTCGATACTCCTATTCCGACAAGCGGATTTTGGTAGGGGGAGTTAAACTCAGAGGTTGCAAGATCCGGTTTTTCCGATGTTCCGTCTGGATTTGCGGTAAACGCATAGATATTTCTATCTACAAACCCTGTGTCGATTATCTTTTTCGCTGTTCCACCATCAATTATAACTTCGGAATTTTTTGTTTTTCCTGAATAATCAAAAAGCTGTTCTGCAAGTTTTGCTATGTTTGTGTTGTCCGACGTTGTCGCCGGTGGCGAGACCGGAAGTTTTAAATCTACAAGTTTTGTATCGAAAACCACCGCTAGCATGTCTTCGTTTTCGGGGTCGAAATATCCGTCGTGTGTCGGCTTTGTTGCGCTTGGCGTATCTTTGCCCAATAATAAATCAAGTTGGAAAAGTTTTAAATCGTTTGAAGCATAGTCGGTTTCAAGGCTGTTTTTCGTTGTAGTGTCAAACCCTGCCGACAAGACCACAAGGTCAACTTTTTGCAAAAGGGTTTCAAGTTCGTTTTCTGTGTCGATCGCTGGATCGTTCGGAGTTACGCTTATTACTTCGATATCAATGTTTGATTGGTCGTTGCCAAAAACATATTTTTTAAACCAGTTGTTGTTTGCTATTCCGTCTGTTACAAAGAAACTATCATAATATACCGTGTGTGTTGCACCTGTTGCGGTTGATGTGAAATCAAAGCCGCCGCCCGTTTTGACATATTCATACGTCAAAGGTGTTGCCGAACGTTGGTTGAACTTCCCTGTTCCGGAGCTGTTAGCTAAAAAAGTTCCGACAACTTCGGTGTCTTTTTCGGTGGCAAGCGCTATCTCAATTGCCCCAGAAGCCGGAGCTTCCCATGGGAAAATCTCTTGTGGGGAAAGGGGCGCCGAGCCGTCTGTTGCCATCAAACTGGCCGCCGTCAACTCTGCTACAAGATTGTTGTATTGTGTTTCGGTTGACAACACCGTAGCGCCAGGTTCGAAATCCGCTACATAATAACCAATGCTTCCGCTGTTCGCCTTTGGCACGATTTCAAGAATCGTAAACTTTTGGGTTGCGCTGTTTTGTTCAAGTTGTTCAATCGAAGCGAACGACTGCGCCGCAAACGTGTTCGCGCCCACTATCGTTCCAAGAAAAAACAACAACATAAACGATGTCGTAAGATATTTTAATTTTGTCCTGCTAAATTTAATCATGCTTTTAAATGTTCCTTAATTTGTTTTACGTTTTAAAGGTTTATATATTTTATATATCTAGTTGTTTATTTAAATTATCCAAAAGATCGTTTAAATTGTTGTAAAACAACGGTTTATTTCTAAGCGCTATAGTTTGATATGCGTCGTATACCCTGTCTTCATAACTAAAAGTTATGTCAACGTTAATTGAAGAAATGTTTCCGTTTATTGCTTCGGTTGAAACGATATCAAACGTTCCAACATACTGTGACATTGGCGAATCTATGTTGTTTTCATCCGCCGCAAGTTCGGTTATTGGATTATCGGTCGGTGTTGCGGAAACGGTTGTCGACGCTGTTCCGTATAACATCTCGTTTTGTTCTAGCCTAAACGCATGAACAGTTTTTGTTGTGTCGCTGTTTATGTTTACAATATACAAAATATCCTGTGCGTCGTCAAACGCAAGGCCGCCGTTACAGTCGACTATGCGTTCTTGCAATTGTGACATGACGATTTGAGATTCATACTGCATGTTTGTTGTTCTAAACATATTTGCATATGTTCTTGAACTTGTTGTCATTAAAACGGTTAAGCTTGTTATTACAAAACTTAAAATTGCTATCGACACCAAAAGTTCAACCATCGTGAAACCTTTGTTGTTTTTCATATAAATCTCCTTTCGTGTATAAATCGTGTATAAATATTTACAATACGTCTTTTAAGTAACTTCATGATATCCTGTTTCGGGGGTAAAGGTTAAAACATATACCTTTGCGCCGGAGGTTACAGTTATCTTTTCGATCATAGTTGGCTCTTTAATAGCGCCGCTTCCGTCGTACGATATGACTAACTTGTCCGAGTTGTCGTCAAACGTTGTTGTTGTTCCGTCTATCGTGTAACTAACCGTGACCGCCGACGTCGCGATTTGCTCTTGTTCAAGTCTTCCGTTGGACGAGATAGTTGCCTTTACGTTACCGTCTACATAGCTAAGCTCGAAAACGGGATTAACCGCTCCGCTAAGCGTCGAAACACGACAACTTGAAAGCATGGATGAAACTTCGTTTATCGATTGTTTTGCGTTTGTCGCAAAAACTTGATATGTGGTTGTTACAACGACCGAGGTGAGCACCGCAATAATCGCAACAACTATCATAAGCTCGACCAAGGTGAACCCTTTGTTTTGTATCTTCATGTTGCTCTCCCTCCTCTTTTAAAAATGGCTAATGGTTAATACTTTATAAAAATCTTCTCGGTCATTTCCCTTGGATCTCCCTAAAATGGCGAGTATCGCCATAATGGAGAGACTGTCAATCTCGGATTGACTGAGAGGGCAAATTAAAAACCATTCTTGTAAACACTTTAATTACGAATTACGCATTAATAAGCTAGTTTTTCGTCCAGTTTTCGTATGTGACCATATCGGTTATGTCGCGAATTTCGCTTTGTTCTACAGTTCCGCCAATCGAAGCCGAGCCCGCTGTCGTGAACAAATCGCTTATTGGTATGCCGTTATAAGTCGAGGAAAACGCGCCGGAAACCCCATTTGGATCGGACGAAATTTGGTTGGCACTTCCGCTTATCGTTATGTTTCTATCTGATAAAATTAATCCTGAAAAATCGTTGCTTATCGCAACATCCCCTAACGCAACAACAAGTTTAACGTCGGGGTATCTGTTTAAATCGTCAAACGCAAGAGAGTTGTTAATAACAAGTGCGACAACGTCGCCTGTGCTGTTTGTAAACTCGTAAATCCCAGAAGCATTTGAATTTTGCTTTATAAATTTATCAAGCTCGCCGGTGTCTACAAGATGTTCGAATGGGTTCGTTTTGGTTGTCTTTGCGGTCGAAAGGCTTTTGACCATGTTGTCGAACGAATCTTTTACATATTCGGCGCTTTCGGTTGCAATGTTTCGTTGCGTTCCAAGCGAATATACTCCGGAGCTACTTTCTATTATATAATTTCCGGCGATTTGTGGAAGTCCCCCAATCGTTGAAAGCTCGGCGTAGTCCGCAAGATATCCCGTTATCTCGGAGGAATTCGCGCCGAAATAATCGCGGAAATATTGGTTAGCGTTTGCGGTGTCGTTGAACGTTATAAAATAATAAACCGCGCTTTGCCCAGTTCCGGCAAGAGGATATGTTAATGTCAAAATGTCTGCATTATAGTTGTTGAGCGATTTTCCCGCAACTATCGTCGCGCCTCTGTCCAAACCGCTTATGTCAGGGAAATCGGACGGATTGGTTGGCGTTGTCATGATAAACGGGTTTGAAACTATCCCCGAACTACTTGGGAAGATAGAAATAGGCGCAAGGTACGCTAGCTGGTTTGGACGCGCCGAAATACTTTCGCCCATAAGCGAGTTACCTTCGGACGCTATTATAAAGCTGTGGCCTGCAAGCATGAGAAAATCAGTTCCCGAAAGATCAAGTTCCGTGTCAAGTCCGTTTAAAAGAATCGAACTACTCAAGTCTGGGTTTGTTGTGCTGTCGCCAAACCCTAGTAAACTTCCGTTAATCTCGACGCTTGATTGATTGCCGTCAAGCGATAGATCGTTTTGGATATAGATACTGCTGTCGCTTTCGGATTCGATAGACGCGCTGTTCTCAAGCGTAATGTCGCCCGCCCAAACTTCCGCCGTAGCTTCAACTAAAACGTTGTTGGACACCGAAATCTTAAAAGCTTCTTTTGCTATAAGCGTTTGTGTTATTGTGGTTAATCCCGATAAGTTTGTGTTAAATGTATTTGCGTAAACTCCGCCGTCAAACGTCGCGGGGTTTGTGCTTATATTTTCGGTTGCAACAAGACAAAAATCAACCGCGTTTGAAAAATCAATTGCGCTTGCGGTGCTTGTTAAAAAGTTTTCGCCAAGCGTCACGACTATGTCCGAGGTTATCTTTGTGCTTATGTTTGTTTCGGGGTCGGTGTATGTTACGCTTATTCCCTCGAAAGATAATGAACTGTCGTCATATTTAATCGTTCCGATATTTCCAATTGGGGAACTGCTTACTCCGACATTTCCGCTAAGGTGGATTGAACGAGCGTTTGTTCCAACTATCCCATCGACAAAGATATCGTCTCTTTCAACCCCTGCCGCAACGAGATATTCTATTAAGAAATCCGCATGATATAAATAAACCGCTTTTCCGCCGGATAATCCTTGTTGAACAACAAAATCAGTCGGTGATGTAATCGCTGTTAAACTTTTTAACATTGTTTCGGTTACGCTTGCGTTTGTCGAAGCTCCAAAAGCGTTTTCGTATGCGTCGACCATAGCGTTTGACATCGTCTCTTCCATGCCGACTTTAATCTCGTCCATAAGCGCTTCGCCGTCATAAAATCCGCGAATTCCGATAGCTTCGGTCTGTTCTATCCTAAGCGCCGTGTAACTCATAAAAACCATTATGCTAGTAAGGGTTAAAAGAAAAAACATCGACACCAAGACGGTTACTATTGTAGCGCCTTTGTTTTGTTTAAGCGCCAAAACCGCGCCTTTAAATCTTTGTTTCAAATCTTTTCCCCTTTCGTTAAGTTTTGCTTTAATTTTTTCATCTGTTCTTTCTATCTTTGTTTAAAAAAAATTTATCTTAGTTTAATTAAATCAACGTCATAAACCGCGCCCGAGATATACATGCTGTCGCCGTCGGCGTTTGTCTCAAAAAGTTCAATATCTATTCTGAAAATCCTGTCGATTGATTCAGAAGAAAGCAAGCTTCCAGCAGAAGTTTCGGGAGTAAAACCATTAGAAAAGTTGACCGAAATTGCAACTGCTGTATTCGAAAGGTCACGCGAAAGATTGGACATAATTTTAAGATTTTTCGTTATATATTCGCTCTCGCTTATATCTACATTAAATCCGTTGTGGTTAATTTCGGCCGTTCCAAGTTCCGCAACGGTAAGGTTTGGGTCGGCTTGTTTTGAAAGCGCAACGGTAACGGGGAAATCGTTAAGGTTGTTAATCGTTATGTTGTCCGATCCGTTTTGATACCACGGGAAAAACGATATAAACACAGTTGGGTAATCGGCAGAACTTGACGGTTTTACTATCCCCTCAAAACTTGTTAGGTTGACGGTTTTTTCCCATGTGTATTTATCTCCGGCGAAAGATGTGCCGGCCGGATAGGTATATTCATAACTATAGGTCAACGACATGTGGATTGTTTCAGTTCCGCCGTTATCCTTTTGTGTTATGTCAAGGATAATGTTGCGGTCTTGGGCTATACTTGAACGTGCCGGAAAAACACTAGGATCTAGGTTGTATCCTTTTGTTGCCGCTTCAAGTTTGAACTCGTTCCACGAGATTTCGTCGAAGTCGTTTGTAGAACCATCAATCTTAGATGCGACAAAACCCACGTCGAAGTTTTGGAAAATGTTTTGGCTGTTTATTGTGTCAAAATGGTTGTCGTTGCTAGGGTCTATTTTAACAACCGCGTTGTATGTTGAATATCCGCTTGAAAGCCCTTTGTATTCTATATAATAAGGCGGAGCAGTTGGGTCTGTCGCCGGGGCAACATATGTGTTGCCGCTTGGTTCGACAAAGAGTCCCGAAATTTCGGCGGCTTCTGTGTGAATGCTTGGAATCGTTGAATTGCTCGGAGCATCCAAAAGTTCCGATATTTCCATGACTTCAAACTGTTCCGCTAAGCTTTCCGCCAACATTGTGGCGTCGCTTAGCTCGTAGCTGTCCGAAACAAAGTTTCCGGACGAGATGATAGCCGACGTTATCGGTATTAGAATAATCGCCAAAATCGCGACACCTATCATGAGCTCGACAAGGCTGAAACCACTATTCGATTTTTTAATAAAGCTTTTCATTATATAAAAGAAGTTTAGCCCTTTCTTAATTTAGTTAATAGCTGTTGATTAATAATTAATAGTTAATAGCTGTTGAGCGTATTACGAAGTTATTAAAATATATATTTTAATAACTTTTTGTTTGCAAAGGTATGGTTTGGGGCGAAAGCCCCATTTCAATTGTCACGAAGTGACACCGTCACTATTAACTATATAATATATATAATATTAATTATTAATTTAAACTGTCTACTGTTAAGTTCTACTATTCTTCATCTACTCCCGAAAGAAGAACCGCAAACGGGTTGGGGTTTCCTATCGGAACTTGCGGTATCGGCAACGGTTGGTATTCGGCTTCGGCATATTCGATGTAATATTTAGATACGCTCAAGTTAACCGCAAGCTGTGCTGTCGTTGCGTCATACGTCATGCTGACTGTGTCTATCGAGGTTCTGTCGTCATAGTTATAGATATAATCGAAAGCTTCTTTCATTCCGTCGTATGCAAACACGCCGTCAAGCGTAGATTGTTTTACAAATGAAGTCATCGAAGTTAAAACCTCGTCGCCGCCAACCGAAGCATATCCGTTGAATGCTGAAACGGTTATTGGTTCGGTGAACGAAACGCTAGCTATTGTGCCTTGGGACATTTCTTCAAGTTCAAGAACCCATATTATCGTGTCTTCCTCGCTTACATAAGCGGGGTAATGGTTAAGTTGTTCGCGTGCATACTCTTTGTTTTGTTCCGTTAGTAGTTCGTATTCCGGAAGTTTTTCAAGTTGCATTTCAAGCAAGTCGATCTCGTCTTGAAGCGTTTGGGTTTCAAACCTTAAATTTTCCGCCGATTGGGTTAAGGGCAAAAGTATAAACATAAACGTTGCCGCAAACACGACAGCGCCGACCAAAGAAAGGATTAGACCTTTTTTATCACTATTTTTATTCATCAAAAATCCCTCCTTATATACCTTCTAAATCAAGTTCGGCTTGTTCTTCAAGTGAAAGCTCTTCGCCTTCTGTCGGGGTTGTCACTTGTTCGGTTTCGGGAAGCTCGTAAGCACACACAACCGAGAAAGTAACAACCGGAACTCCGCCGTCGCCGGCATCCTCTGAAACGCCGCCTATCGAAAGATGTTTTATCGTTTCAAACGACCGAAGTTGCGAAAGCGTCATCGCGGCGTCTTCCATCGTTGACGTAGTTATGTTAAGCGTAACGCCAAATTCATCACAACTTGCAGATAAAAGCAAAAGTCTTGACGGCATTTTCTGTTCAAGTTCTTCCAAGAAAGCTTTTAAACCGGCGTTGTAGTTGACAGATTGTTGTTCAAGAGCCTCGAAGTTTTCTTTTATTAGCTCGTATTCAAGATAAAGGTCATACGTTTCTTGAACATACGCGAGTTCTTCAATTCTGTTTTGTGCGGCGGAGTTTTCCGCAAGACTTATGAAATAGTAGATGCCTCCATATGCCCCAATACCTATCGACAACAACAAAAATCCTATGAAAAAAGTCATGGTTGCCGCTTTAGAGGAAACTTTTGATTTTTTGACAACGCCTGTTCTAGATTTTTTTGCGTTAGATATGTTGATCTCTAACGGTTTTATCATGGCGCTTGCTATCGAAATGTAGAATCCAACCTTAGAACCGGCAACAACCGCGCCATATCCGGCGATATCTTCTATCGTGTAGACATCGACACCTGTTTCGGCGGCGAGAGCTTTTTTAATTCCGGCAATTCCGGAACATGTATCGACAAGTATAATTCTTTCGATATCCATGTTTCGGTTGGACGATTTGAAAAAGTCTATCATACGCGTAACTGCGCCGGCAAACCTTGCGGAAACTTCTTCGAAACGTTGTCGTGGAATGTTGTCGCCTACCCAAGTTGGGTTGTCGCTTGAATCAAGGATGTAGGAATATTTGTCTTGGTCACGGTCGACCGAGGGTAACGCAAGGTTAAGATATTCGTCGCCACCAAACGGCATAGCGTGTTGTAAAAGCAGGGCGTTGTTTTGCATAAACGTCGCGATACTTTGACGCGAACCCAAACTTATAAACATCGTAGCGCCGGCAACGTTAAGATCGTGGAAAAGTTGATATTGGGTGTTTGTGTAGACGTCAAACGATTGAAGTTCAAGTCCGGAAAGCTCCGCGAGTTTTTCGTATGAGCTCATGAGTTGTTTTGGAACAGCCATTACCATTACGCGAAAACCGGGTTTGTCGCCTTCGATGTTTTCAAGCATTGTATACGAGATTTGATAACTCGCAAGGTCGATTGGAAAGTATGTCGAAGCGTTTGCCGAGATGATTGAATCTATTTGGCGTTCTTTGACGGGGGGTAAAGATATTTTACGGCTTACTATCTTTGGAGATGTGAGCACAAATACAACATCTTTTGTTCCTGACATTCCGTGGCTTGCCAGTTTCTCTTTTAGCGTAGAAGCGAAAACTTCGGGCGCCGTTATTTGTCCGTCCAAAACAGTTTGTTGCGGCGTTTCAAAATACATCGCTTTATGCATATTTGAAACGGTCCCACGTTTTGAAACGAGGGCAGCTTTTGTTATTTTGTCCGATACTTCAATACATAGCGTGAGTCTGTCCATAGATTGTATACTCCGATTAAATTTGTTTATGTGAAATTTTTTTAATTTATTTTGTATTAATTCGCAATTTGCAATTTATAATTAGTAATTCGCAATTGTGGAGCGGCTTACGCCGCAATTTAAATGACAAATGTCTATAGAAGTTTTCGTTTTTTGTAATGAGGCCGAGGGCAAAAGTTCCATTTTAATCCATCGCCCCTGGGGGCGATACATTAACTACGCATTACGAATTATGAATTAAATCAAATTCCCAAAAGCATCGTATACCATTCGATTATCGAGTTTCCGAAAAGAAACGATATAAAAACCCCAACCGCAAGATATGGGCCCATTGCGAGAACCCTCGACGCTCCGAAAAAGCGCATACGGATAACGTGGACAACAGAACCAACTACACACGCAACGACAAAAGCGAAGATAGTTTCGTAAAGACCGAGAAACAACCCACACCCCGCCATTAGTTTGACGTCGCCGCCACCGATAGCGTTTCCGCCCGAAACGAACAGGACAAGAAACAGAAATGCGGTTATAATTCCGAAACCGAAAAGATGGCTTGTTATGTTGTCAAAGTTAAGGGTAGCTCGTATGACGCCGAGAATACCGATAAAGATAGTTGTGCCAAGGGGAATTTCAGTCGTTCGTGCGTCGATAACCGACAACACCAAAAGGGTACTTGCTAAAAGACAGCCGAGAACGGTGTCGGGCGAAAGACCGAAAATATGCAAAACCAAAATCCAAAGCGCGCCGTTTGCAGCTTCGATTATTGGATATTGCGCAGAAATTTTTGTTTTGCATTTTGAACATTTTCCGCGAAGGGCAAGCCAACTGAAAAGCGGAATCAATTCATACCATGCAAGGTTTTTGTTACACGACATACAATGTGACGAGCCTTTTACAAAACCCTCGCCTTTTGGTATGCGTAGAATTAAAACGTTTAGAAAGCTTCCAACAACTATGCCGAAGATAAAAACTATTGGGTATAAAATTATTAATTCGTTTTGAATCATTAAATGTTTCCTGTTTGTTTTTTTAATTTTTGTTAATTTACAATTTGCAACCCACAAAAGGATTATAACAAAAATGCAGATTATGGATTATAAATTATCAATTAACATTATTTTGCCTAGTTTTTTTTGTTGTATGTGTTGGGGAGGATATTTTGGTGCAATGTTTGGTTTGCGGGGTTTTTTAGTTAAACGATGTGTTTGGGGACGATTTTATATAAAAACAGTCGGTGCGCCAGTTATAGGCGTTGTATTCGACATAGTTATAAATATCGATATATTCGTTTTCGTTTCGGATAATGTGGTCGTGGTATGAGCGTTGCCATATTGGAAATCCTATTTGTTTATTTGTAAATCGTTTGAATGTTGAAATTATTTTGGGTATTGTTTGATTTGCCGGTGTAGGGGTCGGCGTCCCCGACGACCCGTTTTTGGTTAACGGTTCGTTTTTTATATGGATAATCATATGAACATGATTGGGCATTACAATGTAATTTTCAATGCCGACATTTGGGTATGTATTGTCGATTTCGTTAATTGTTTTTTGGACGATTTCGCCACATTTTGTTAGCCTATTTTCTAATTCGTTATAGGCAAAGTTGTTTTGTTTTGTTTGCTTGGGAGGCGGGACGTCGAGGACGCCGTCCCCTACACCGTTCGTTTTTAACGGCATATTCGGGCGAACGCAAACAATCTCCCCTAGAATACATTGTTTGTCTTTGGTGCACATCGTGATAAAATATGCGCCGTTTTCACTGTAATCATATTTTTTTAACCTGTTTGGTTTTCGTTTGGGCAATTCCATAAAATCACCTGTGGGGAAACTTATTGGGAGAGATTGCCGACCCCGACTTTAGGCGGGTTGCAGTCGGCGGAGAGGGTTTACACGAAGAGGATTTTCTCAAACAATCTTATTTCCGCCCCTTTGCCCCAAACCCCTTTTTCAAGGGTTTGGGGCGTTTGTCCATATCCCAAAAAGGGTTATTTTGTGAAGAGCGGAATTAATTGCTTTT
>CAYJFO010000011.1:0-19468 GCA_964369645.1 uncultured Oscillospiraceae bacterium
TTGGGAAATACTTTTTGTCTCACTTCGTTCGTCATTTTGCACAAACATAATGTGGGATGTAGGGGTCGGCGTCCCCGACGACCCGAAAAACCACCACAAATCCCCTAAAAACGGGATGTCGAGGACGCCATCCCCTACAAACTCTATTGCGGTTTTGTGCAACATTTTTGAGGGTGCACCTTTTTTGACACCCTGATCTTCGCTAACGGCGAAGCTCTTACAAATAAGCTTTGTGAATTTTTACATAGCAATATTAACCAATTATTTAATAACTGCGACGATAAGCCGAAAAAACGGTTTATCGCCGTAGGAAAGCGAAAAAGCAACAACGGTTTTTTCGTTTTCCTATGGTTTAAAAAATCTATAAAAAACGGAGTTGGAGCTTATGATTACATTGACAAAACTAGACGGTTCGGAATTTGTTTTGAACTGTGACCTTATCGAAACTATCGAGCAAAAACCCGACACAACAATTCGTCTGACCACAAAGTCGTTTTATATCGTTAAAGAAGACCTAGAACAGATATCTCAAAAGGTGATAGAATACAGAAAAAGTTATAACATTCGATAGCAAAGTTTAATGCAATTTGTAAATTGAAATAGATAGATGCAAACAAAATTTGCATACGTAGCTGAAAGGGTATAGTTCAATGGAAAAAGGCAAAAAAGGCGGTAAAGGAAAAGCCGCAAAAAGATCGTTTGATATTGCGTCCGCGATTGGTATATTTTTGGCAGTGGCGCTTGTGTTTTTTGGAATTTTGGTTTCACAAGATAAAACTACCGGAGAGTTTTCGGTTCAAACGGAAAAGCTCGGAAACTTCTTCGATATCTCGAGCGTTTTTATCGTTGTCGGCGGAACAATAGGCTGTTTGCTCATAATGTATCCGATGAACAGGTTTGCGCAGATACCGAAACATCTCCAAATTCTTTTCATGCCTCCACAGTATGAACCGAAAAAATACATAACAACGGTAGTTGACTGTGCTAAAAAAGTTAGGGCAAGCGGTCTGCTTTCGCTTGAAGAGGACATCGGCAAGATAGACAACTCTTTTTTAAAACACAGCATACAGATGATAGTCGACTCGACCGACCCGGACGACGTTAAAGCCCAACTTGAAGCGTGGATGGAAAACGTCGAAGAACGACATTATCAAACGGTTGAGTTCTATGAAAAAGGCGCGGCGGTAGCTCCGGCTTTCGGAATGATAGGAACGCTTATCGGTCTTGTTAACATGCTTGCGCAACTTGCAGACGTTGCGTCGGTTGGACCTAACATGTCGGTTGCTCTTATAACAACGTTCTACGGTTCGGTTATGGCAAACATCATCTTTATACCGATAGGCAACAAACTTCAAGTTCGCCACGAAGAAGAAAATCTATGTATGCGTCTCATATACGAGGGGGTTAAGGCTATGCAATCGGGCGAAAACCCGAAACTTATCGAAGAAAAACTCCTCCACATGCTACCCGAATTTAAACGTACTGCAAAAGGCAAAAAAGGAAAAGCCAAAAAAGGCGCTGCCGAAGCCGAATAGATTGCAAGTTTAGCGAAACTTTAAATTTGCACGAAAGGATAAGAAACTATGGCTAAGAAAAAAAGTTCCGGTGGCGGAGCCGGTTGGATCAATACATATGCCGACGTTGTCACGCTTTTGCTTTGTTTTTTCGCGGTTATGCTGAGCATCTCGACCACCAACGAAGACAAGTTTAACGCTTTGATAAAATCGATGGCACATCTTCCGACCGAAGAGATAGAAGAAATCTTGGGCAACGTTAACGAGCCGGTTGAAAACGACGAAGACCTTGAAGCCGGGCTTAACGAGATGGACGAGCTATATATGATGCTTAAAGGGTTCTTTGAAGATAGCACCGAACAAGTTGAGATTGAAAAGATCGACGATGTTATATACATAAGTTATAACAGCGCATATTTCTTTGAACCTAACGAATATGTCCTTCTTCCGTCTAGTATTCCTATACTAGAATTTACAGGACAAGGGTTGAAGGAATATGAAGACAACATACGGATGGTCAACGTGTTGGGCTTTACGGCGACGATTGAAAACGGACAGTATTGGATGCTTTCGGCACAACGTGCCGGTGTTGTTGCCTCTCACTTTAACTATGTTTCAAATTTCCCGGATAACAAACTTGTTGTTTTAGGTTTTGGAAACCAATATCCGGTTGCTCCAAACGACACGGAAGAAAACATGCGACAAAACAGACGTGTTGAACTTATAATAGTTGGAACCGAAACGAGCAACGATTTCGACGTTGTCGAGGCTCTCGACGAGATGTATGGCCCGAGATCCGAAACGACTTAAGTTTAATTCTTAATTTACAATTTATAATTAAGGTTGACGGTAAGCGAAAAACCCAAAAGCCTACATTTAAATAACGCCACAACGGCTATTTAAAAACTATTAATTATTATTGTTAACTATTAACTAAAAAAACAGGGGGGGATATCTTTTGTCTGAGGCTCTTTCTCAATCACAGATAGACGAGCTGTTAAACCGAGCGCGTGCTGGGGCTTCTGCCGCCGAAGCGGACACAAAGCCGAAAATAAAGAAATATGATTTCTATTCGCCAAAAAGATTTACAAAAGATCAACTAAACTCGCTTCATACGATGTATGAAAACTATGCGCGAACACTTGGAATGATGTTTACTAACCTAACTCGAAACGTAAGCGAGATATCGGTTGTGGGCATAGAAGAGGTTCGATATAACGAGTTTAACAATGCGTTGCCGGAAAACACCCTTATAGGAGTTATAACTATCGACCCCGAAGGGCCGGTTCAAGAATCTTTGTTGCTAGTACAGTTCCCGACAAACCTTGGATTTTACATTGTAAACAGGGTTCTCGGTGGTTCCGAAATCGGCAACCTAGATGAACGAGATTTCACCGAGATAGAACTTGCAATTCTTTCTTCGGTATACGACAACGTTAAAAGTAGCATGGTTGAATCGTGGAGTAGTTATTTTCCTCTTGACGGAAATATGCAAAGTCTTGAAACAAACGGAAGAATGTTGCAGATATATGCTCCACAGGATATAATGGTGTTGGTGTCGCTTGAGCTTACCGACGATGTATTCTCCGGAATAATCAACATATGTATGCCGGCAGACAATCTTGAAGAGATTATAGAAAAATCAAACGTTAAACTTTCAAGAACCGTTAAACAACAAGATCCCGAGATGGAACAAGCAAAAAAAGATATCGTTTTTGATTATCTTAAAACCTCCGATGTAAACATCGAAGCGATTCTTGAACGAAGCAAAATGGACCTTTGTGACCTTGCGTCTTTGCAAAAAGGCGACGTTGTAGTTTTGAACAAGAACTTTGAAAGCAACATCGACATCGAAATCGAGGGTATACCGTGGTGTACCGCACGACTTGGCGAGGTTAGAAGTAACAAAGCGTTTAAAATAGTTGAATTAATTAATAACGAAAAAAATGAAGGGTGAACGTTGATATTATGAGTATAAATTTAACTGCGGAAGAACTGGATACTATAGGCGAAATAATGAATATAAGCATGGGATCTTCGGCTACTGCTATATCGAAGATGCTAGATAGACAAGTTACGATTACAACGCCAAGTATCCAACAAGACGCTTTCGACCAATTCGATAGCACAGAACTTGAACCTGCAATGGTGGTAAAGATTAAATATGTCGAAGGGATTTCGGGTTCTAACGTAACGATACTTAAAAAAGAAGATGTTCGTATCATGCTTGATATCTTGATGGGCAACGAAGGCGGAGACGAGGACGAAGAATTCGAGTTTGACGACATGAGCATAAGCGCGGCGCGCGAGATAATGAACCAGATGATGGGTGCTTCCGCAACAGCTCTTTCAAAAGTTTTCGGAATGCCGATAAACATCTCGACCCCCGAGGCAATTTTGGTTGACCATATAGACGAAGCAACGCGAAATAATCTCTTCGATCTTGAAGAGGGCGCTTCGATAGTTGCAGTTTCGTTTAATCTAATAATTAAAGATGTTCTTAATACAACGTTTGTAAGTTTCCTTACGGTTGAACTTGCAAAAAGAATTGCCGGAAGATTAAGCGCAGAGGAAGACGCGGAAAAACCGAGTCTAGTTATAGAACAACCGGAACAACCACAAACTGAACCGGCTGCCGAAGCTGCTCCTGCTCCTGTCGAGCAAGTAGACGCTATGCCAACCCCCGAACCGGTTGCTCAACCGGCTCCCGTTGCTCCCGTTGCGGCAGCTCCCGTCCAACCGGCTCCTGTTGCAGCCCCTGTTGCAGCTCCTGTCCAACCGGCTCCTGTTGCGGCCCCTGTTGCTGCGGCTCCCGCGCCGATGATGACTATGCCGGTCATGATGCCACAGATGCCAGCGCAACCAATGCAGTATTCGACGGGTCATTCCCCCGCCCAACCCGTTATGGACATGCCGCTTAAAACGGCGGAGTTCCCGGCATTTACCGGTCAACCACAGTTTGACTTGCTTTCAAACGTCAAAAACATGCAACTTCTTATGGGCGTCCAACTTGAGATATCGGTTGTTATTGGACGCGCTAAACAACGCATAAAAGATGTTTTAGAGTTTGGACAGGGTACGGTAGTTGAACTTGACAGACAGACCGGAGTTCCAGCTGAGATAATTGTTAACGGACAACTGCTTGCTTATGGTGATATAATAGTTGTTGGAGATAACTTTGGAATAAGAATAACCGAGATTGTCGGAACAAAAGAGCTTTTAAATTCGATAGAAAACGGCACAGCGAAGTAACAGAGTTTTTAAAAATAAAATTAAAATTAAACAAAATTTTTGGAGGCAGAAAAAATGTACAAAATTCTTATTGTTGATGACGCAGGATTTATGAGAAAGATGGTTCAAACAAATCTTTCAAAAGCGGGTTACACCGATTTTGTTGAAGGTGAAGACGGTATGCAAGCGGTTGCTCTTTATGAAGAACATAAACCCGACCTTGTTATTCTTGACATAACGATGCCAAACCTCGACGGTATCGGTGCTTTAAGAGAGATTAAAGGCAAACATTCCGACGCAAAGGTTGTTATGTGTTCCGCTATGGGTCAAGAATCTATGGTTATGGAAGCTATCGGTCTCGGAGCGCTTGACTTTATCGTAAAACCGTTTAATCCGGACAGAATTATCCAAACCGTTAACAAAATACTACCGCTTTAATTTGAAATTTTCGAATTTTTGTAAAGGGAACTTCAGATGAATAATTCGTCAAACGAACTTCTGTCAACCACCGGTGATATTTTATCCGCTTTGTTTACGATAGCTGTTATATTTGCTATCTTTGTGTTTACATATTATGCAACAAGATATATAGCAAAAAACTACGGCGCAGTTACAAGCGATAAACAAAACAAGATAAAGATTGTCGAACGTGTTCCAATCGGAAGACAACAAAGCCTTGTTTTAATTAAAACCGCCGGCAGGTATATCTTGCTTGGGATAGGCTCGGAAAAGATACAAAAGATAGAAACGTTTTTAGAAGACGAATTCCCCGAAGATGCCGAACAGATGCCGAACGACGAGAAACAAAGCTTTCTTTCGGTGCTTTTAAAGAACATTGATCGTTCAAAAAAAACCGAACAACAAAACGTATTTAAGGAAACCGATGATGGCGAATAAACTTAAAACGGCAGTAAGGTATACAAAAAGACAAAAAAATAAAGCAATAAAAAACAAAGCGTTGAAGATCTTGACGGTAGTCGCGTTAATGGCGACGGCCTCGTTTGTTTTACTTCCTGTTGTCCAAGCCGAAGCGCTCTCGATTGACATAGGAACGGAAGAAGGTTTCTCGCTCGGAAATCTAGAGCTCCTTTTCCTGTTCACAGTTTTAGCGGTCGCTCCGTCGCTTTTGATAATGCTAACAAGCTTCACAAGATTTTCGATAGTTTTGTCGTTTGTACGAAACGCTATCGGGCTTCAGCAGACGCCGCCCAACCAAGTCATTATAGGACTTGCGTTGTTCCTTTCGCTTTTTGTAATGAGCCCGGTAATTGAAGAGATAAACGAAACCGCGATAACCCCATATTTTAACGAAGAGATAGACCAAGAACAAGCATTTGAACTTATTCAACTACCGCTTAAAGAATTCATGCTTAAACAAACCGAACCGGACGACTTGAATTTGTTCCTGTCGCTTTCGGAGGACACGTATGAATTTGATGAGTTCACAACCGAAAATCTTATGAACATAGGCATAGAAGTAATAGTTCCGGCGTTTATAACAAGCGAACTTAGCCGAGCATTTACGATTGGGTTTTTGCTGTTTTTGCCGTTTCTCGTTATAGACATGATAGTCTCAAGTACGCTTATGTCTATGGGTATGGTTATGCTTCCGCCAACCATGATTTCGTTGCCATTTAAACTGATGCTTTTTGTTATTGTGGACGGTTGGAATTTGATAATGGATATGCTTATAAACGGCGTGTTTCGATTGATTAACTGATGAAGGCGGGGTGAAATAATGGCACAAGGCGAGATACTCGACGTGTTTCGAACCACTATTTTTTTAATCCTCCAGCTTGCGGCCCCGATGTTGTTTGTGAGCATTTTAATCGGTCTTTTGATATCGATTTTCCAAGCGGCGACACAGATTCACGAACAAACGTTGACGTTTGTTCCGAAACTTTTTGTCATAGCCTTTGTGTTGATTATCGCTGGTTCATGGATACTTACAAAAATGGTTGAGTTTTTTACCTATATAATGAACATTATGGTAGGTTTATAGCTAATGACGATTGATGTTGTATTTGAGCAACTAGAGCTTTTTATATTAGTCTTTGCGCGGATTGGGGGAGTTATCTTTTTCAATCCTTTGTTTGCAAGACGAAACGTTCCAAGCCAAGTTCGAGTAGCTTTGGCTTTAGGCCTTGCAATACTCGTAGCGCCCGGAGTCCAAAGCGCGGGTCTTGCAAACGGTAACGAACTGGCGCTTGTTATATTGATAATCAAAGAATTTGCGCTGGGTTTTGTGCTTGGAATGGTGTTCCAATTTTTTTACTATTTGTTGTTTACCGCCGGAGACGTGGTTGACTTGGGGTTTGGTCTTTCAATGGCAAAGGCGTTTGATCCCTCGACAAACATTAACGCTTCGATATCGGGAAACCTTTTTCAGATAGTTTTCGTTTTATATTTCTTTGCAACCGACAGTCATTTGACGTTGATTAAACTTATCGTTTCAAGTTTTGGAATAATCGAAGCCGGAAGTTTAAGTTTTGGACCAGATGTTTGGGCGTATGTAATCGATCTGTTTGTGGGCATATTTAACCTCGCTATGCAGATAACGTTGCCGTTTGCGGCGGCTATATTTATCCTTGAGATAAGCATAGGGGTTTTAATGAAACTTATCCCACAGATAAACGTATTTGTTATAAACTTTCAATTCAAGGTGCTTTTGGGGCTTATTGTTTTGTTTGTTTTCGCAGAACCGTTGACGGCGTTTTTGCTTAACTATATAAATATAATGTTTGAAACGATGTCCGACACAATTTTGCAATTCAACTAATTTTTTGAGGGTGTAATATGCCGGGTGAAAGAACAGAAAGGGCGACGCCTAAGCGGAAACAGGACGAGCGCAAAAAAGGTAACGTTCTAATGAGCCGCGAGGTTGTAAGCATAGCTTCGTTGTTTGGGGTTTTTTTTGCTCTTAACGTGTGGTTGCCGTTTGGCGTAGAAACTATACTTGAATATATTAGAAAGTTTATTGCTAGCGGGACAACAGTAACCCATCTAACTAAAGATGACCTTGGACCTTTTTTCTTTGATGCTGCGGTGCTTTTTGTTATCGTCGCGATACCGATTCTTTTAACCGCTGGGCTTGTGACTATAATAGTTACAATGGCACAAACCAGAATGCTTTTTTCGACAAAAGCGTTTGCTTTTAAACTTGAAAAGCTAAACCCAATTAACGGCTTTAAAAAGATGTTCGCTATGCGAAGCTTTGTTGAACTTCTAAAATCGGTTTTCAAGATTGTAATACTTGTCTCGATTGTGTACAGCGTTATGAAGGATGAATTTTTTCTTCTGCCAAGGCTTTTTGATATGGAACCTATGCAAGCTATGGCGCGCGTGGGCGAGCTTATATTCGACATCGTCGTACGCGTCGGAATTATATTTGCGTTTCTTGCCGCGGCGGATTATCTTTACCAATGGTGGGAATACGAAAAAAATCTTCGTATGACCAAACAAGAGGTTAAAGACGAGTTTAAACAGATGGAAGGTGACCCGCAAGTTAAGGGTCAAATCCGAAATCTTCAACAAAGACGTGCCCGCCAACGTATGATGCAAAACGTTCCGCAAGCCGACGTTGTCATAAGAAACCCGACACACTATGCAGTTGCGTTGAAATATGACCGAGAAAAAGATTTCGCCCCGATAGTTGTGGCAAAAGGCGCCGATTTCGTGGCGCTTCGTATAATCGAGATAGCCGAGCAAAACGACGTTTTTGTAACCGAAAACAAACCGCTTGCACGGGCTCTTTTTGAAAACGTAGATATCGACACGCACATCCCCTCCGAGTTCTATCAACCGATAGCAGAGGTGTTGGCGTTTATGTATAAAATTAAAAACACAAAGATAGAAAAGCAAAAATAGGTTAAAATTTAAAAAAATTGAAAATTTTTAAAGAAAGGGGATAAATATTAGTCATGTGTTAAACGATGATTAATATTTTTATGATAGAGTGAAGGTATTAAACAACAGCGTAGCAATTATAGTAATGCTTATTGTAGCTTTTTTGATAATTCCTATCGAGCCTATATTTTTAGACTTTTTATTTATTATCAATTTGGCTCTTGCTTTGGTTATCCTCATGACAACGATGTACATAAAAGACGCGTTGGAACTTTCTATTTTCCCTTCTCTTTTGCTTATAACCACACTTTTTCGACTTGTTCTTAACATATCGTCCACACGTTCAATCCTTTCAAACAACGGTTATGCCGGAGAGGTTATAAAAACGTTTGGCGAGTTTGTTATACGTGGCGACGTTGTTGTTGGTCTTGTCATATTCTTAATTATAGTTTTGGTTCAGTTCCTTGTTATTACAAAGGGTGCGGAAAGGGTTGCCGAAGTTTCCGCAAGGTTCACACTTGACGCGATGCCCGGAAAACAGATGGCTATCGATGCAGACTTGAGTTCGGGACTTATCGACGAACAAGAAGCGCGCAGCAGACGTAGCAAAATCCAACGTGAAGCCGACTTTTTCGGAGCAATGGACGGTGCGTCCAAGTTCGTTAAGGGCGATGCTATAATCTCGATTGTCGTTACGCTCATAAACCTTATCGGTGGAGTCGTAATGGGTTTTATGAACGGTATAGGCGACATAGGCACAATAATTAACACATATGCAATTTCAACGGTTGGCGACGGACTCATGAGCCAGATACCCGCACTTTTGATCTCGGTCGCAACCGGTATGATAGTCACACGTTCGGCGAGCGAAAGCAACCTTAACTTTGACGTTATAAAACAGTTTACCTCGCAACCGACAGTTTTAATAATTGCGGGCGCTTCGCTTCCGTTTCTTATGTTTATCGGCTTTCCGCCGGTCCAACTATTGTTGGTTTCGGGATTCTTGCTTATAACCGGAATAGTTATTATTCGCCGTAACAGGCTTGAACTTGCGAAGATCGACGACATTCCCGAAACCTCACAAGAGATCACGAGCGAAGTTAGCTACTATAAAAACATAGATAACATATTTGGTCTTTTAAACGTAGACCCAATAAACGTCCAAGTAGGCTATAGCCTTTTGCCACTTGTTGACGAATCGAGCGGAGGAAACTTCCTTGACCGCGTCGTAATGCTTAGAAAACAGTTCGCGGACACTATGGGGATGGTTGTCCCCCACCTAAGGCTAACCGACAGCAGCGAGATAAACCCAAACCAATATCAGATTAAACTCCGTGGCGAGACCGTCGCGATTGGTGAAGTTTTGGTGGACCATTATCTGGGGCTTGCGTCGGATGAATTTATCAAACTAAACGATATCGAGGGTATCGAAACGGTTGAACCGGCGTTTGGAATGCCGGCTAAATGGATAAGCGACGACAAACGTCTACACGCCGAGGCTATGGGCTTCACGCTTATCGACCCGACTTCGGTTATCGTTACACATCTTTCAGAGGTTATCCGAATACACGCCGACGAGCTTTTGACAAGACAAGAAGTTAAACGTTTGATTGAAAATCTTAAACGTTACAACCAAGACGTTGTAGACGATATTATCCCGAATATCGTAACGGTTAATGATCTCCAACGTGTTTTGCGCATGTTGCTTAAAGAGGGTATACCAATTCTCGACCTTGAGATTATTCTTGAGACGATGAGCGAATACTCCTCGACGGTAAAAGACAATGACATGTTGGTTGAATATGTTCGCCACGCGTTAAAACGAACGATAAGTCAACATTTTTCCGAGGCTGGACAGCTTAAAGTTATAAGCCTTGACAACAGCGTCGAAGAACTTATTATAAGCAACCTTAAAAAAATAGACGGTGGAACATACATAAACTTAACTCCCGACGTAATCCAAAAAATTATGAAAAACACCAAAGACCAGATAGACAAGGTAGGCAAGCTTGTTCAAACTCCGATAATCTTAACTTCCCCGTTTGTACGTGTGTATTATAAAAAGCTTATCGACCAATTTTACCCCAACGTTGTTGTGTTGTCGCTTAATGACCTTGATGCACAAACGAACATTCAAGCGCTTGGGATAATCTCAAGCAATTAAGAATTAAATAATTCGTAGTTTCTAATTCCTAAAGAGGGGAGGTTCGCAATGTATAAACAAAAGCCTTATGAAATCGAAAGCATCGAACTTGAGAACCCCCATGAGACTATGGTTAAATACAAACAAACCAAAAATTCGGAACTTCGTGACATGTTGGTTATGCATTATCTAAAACATGTTAATTCCGCCGTTTATGGTATGCGACCGGTCCTTTTATCAAACATACCGGTTGAGGATTTTTTTAACCAAGGCATAGTAGCTTTGATGGAGTGTATAGAACGTTATGACGTCGACCGAGGTGTTGCAACTTTCGACACATATTGTTATACTTCTATTAGGGGAAGTATGCTTAAATACATACGAAAACAGCATTGGTTACCCAATCGTCTTTGGGAAGCAAGAAAACAGATAACAAAGGCGAGAAAAGAACTCGAACAACAACTTTTACGCGAACCGACAGACGCGGAAATTTCAAAATATCTTGGCATGGAACTATCAAAACTAAACGAATGTCTATATGAAATTTCGATAGCGGATACGATGTCGCTTGAACAAGCTTTTGAACAAAACAACAACCTTGATGTTAAATCCGGCTTAAACGACGACTTGTTTTTGGTTGAAGGTGATGTTGAAAAAGAACAGCTTAGAAACGCCCTTGGGGAAGCTATCGAACAGTTACCCCCAAAACAAAAACAGATAATCGCACTTTTCTATTATGAAAACCTAAACTTGAAAGAGATTGGAGAGGTTCTCGACCTTTCTCAACAAAGAATTTCCCAACTAAGAAAAAAGGCGCTTGAAAAACTTCAAAACGCTGTTAAAGAATATACATAATCCCCGCTTTTAGCGGATATCTACGAAATACTTTTTGGAGGGCATAATCATGTTATCTGGATATTACACAATAGCATCCGGAATGCTTACAAGACAACGCGAGATAGATGTTATCGGAAATAACTTGACAAATCTAAACACGCCGGGATATCGCGGAGAAACGTCGATAACCGGAAGTTTTGAACAGGAACTTTTGAAAAGAACCGATGAAAACGGAAAAACAACGCTCTATCCCTCGATGGATACCGTCGTGACGATGGAGGAGATTGTAACCGATTTTAGCGAGGGTAACATTAAACAAACAGAAAATCCCTATGATATGTCGATAAGCGGATATGGTTTTTTTGCCGTCGAATCAGAGGCTGGAACGGTTCAGCTTACGAGAAACGGAAGTTTTGACATGGACGAAGAAGGGTATCTTATCCTTACAGGACACGGAAGGGTTCAAGGAAGCTTCGGTGACATTCTAGTTGGCGACGCGAACTTTAGGGTAACCGAAGTTGGCGGGGTGTTTAACAGCGAGGGAACATTTGTCGGAAACATCGGAGTATACAATGTTCCCGAAGGAACCGAGCTTATCCGAAACGAAGATGGACTTTTTACCGCGAACAACATGAACATAGTGGCAGAACCCGGTTCAACCGTCCACCAAGGAAGCATAGAAACGAGCAACGTGGACATGAACAAAGAGATGTCACATTTAATCGAAGCACAACGCGCATTCCAATCGACCTCGAGCGCGCTCCAGATAATAGATAGCCTTAACCGCAAAGCTATAACGGAACTAGGTTCGATTAACTAATCGAACACACGAGTAAAATTGCGGTTTAACGCAAACAATAAAAACAACGACAAAATTTAAAGAAACATCTTGAACTTTTGACCAAAAAGGAATGATACTATAGTTTGGAACAAAGTTTCAAACACGAGTTTTGTGCTTTTCGGTAGATATGACAACCGAAAACTTGCCGCTTCAAAAATTGATGTGGCAAAGCCGCTCAAAACACCAAGAAAGGAATGAACACTAAAATGAGAACAGCTTTTCATGTAGGCGTTACGGGGCTTATGGCAAATCAAGAAGCTATGGACACAATAGGACACAATCTAGCAAACGCTAACACGGTTGGTTTCCAACCGAAACAATATAGTTTCGAGGCGCTTTTAAGGGACGAGATGTATGTAAACTCAGAGCTTGACCCACAAAAGGGCAACGGGGTAAAAAGTGTTGATAAAGGGATAAAGGTTGGCGCGGGCGGCCTTCAACAGACGGGAAACCAACTTGACTTTGCGACAAATCAAAACGGATTTTTCGCGGTAGAATACGATGGTGAAACGCATTATACAAAAGACGGGACGTTTATTATTTCGCTTTTCAACAACCAACCACACCTCGCAACGGACGACGGTGGATTTGTGCTTGACGAGAACAACGCGCCGATAATTATCGGACGTAACGCACAAAATGAATACGACTATGATATACTTCCGTCACAAATCGCGGTGTATGAATTCATGAATCCGGCGGCGTTGACCCCGATTTCAAACAACTCGTTTGTACCGAACGACCTTTCTGGCGACCCCGAAGCAATTGTTGGCGGAGACAAAGAAACGCTTTCTGGCTTTATCGAGATGTCGGGAACGTCGGTTGTTGATGAGATGGTTAACATGATCGAAGCACAAAGACTTTTCCAGATAAGTGCAAGAGTCATTCAAACGGCGGACGAGAACGAAACAACTATTAACAGCCTTAGAAGATAAAAAATAATCAAACAAAACACATTACGTAATGTATTATTAATGAGTAATATTATTTTTAAGCATTTAAAGCTTAGATTGTGGGGGAGTTAAACATGTCAATAACAAATTACGAGGATTTAAACAAAGACCAACTCGACGCGTTGCGGGAGATTGGAAATATCGGTTCGGGAAACGCCGCAATGGCGCTTTCGACGATGCTTGGAAGAACTATCGATCTTTCGGTTCCTCATGTAAGAATTATGGATTATGAACAGGTTTCGGAAAAACTTGGTGGTCCCGAAACAATTATGATTGGGCTTTTGCTAACGCTTGACAACGACATAAAAGGAATGATTATGTTTTTGTTACACCAAGAGTTTTCTAATATACTCGCTCAAACGTTGACGGGTGGAGAAGTTGGCGATAACGGAGTCACAGACGATGACACAAAATCCGCTATTTCGGAAATAGGAAACATAATGGCGGCATCCTATGTAAACGCAATAGCTCAACTTCTTGACATGAATATAAACATCTCTACCCCACAGCTGTCGATAGACATGGTAGGTTCGATTTTAAGCGTGCCGGCCATTGCTTTCGCTAACATGAGTGACAAAATTATTATGATTGGCAACGAATTTGATCACACCAATTCAAACACAACCGGACAGGTTTTGTTGATGCCGGAAGTTGAATCGCTTCAGAATTTAATAACGAAATTAGGAATTTAGAATGACGCAAGAAATAAAGGTTGGCATTTCGGATTTGAACGTCGTGGGTGCAAGCGGAACTCTCGTTACATATGCGCTCGGTTCTTGTGTTGGGATCTGTCTTTACGATAAGATAGGCAAGATTGCTGGCATGTCCCACATATTGTTGCCCTCAAGCGTAGGATATAAAGGCGCAGAAACTCAACCACATAAGTTTGCAGATACTGCTATCCCAAGCCTTATCAAAAAAATGGAAGCGAGAGGTGCAAAAAGGGCAAACTTAACCGCAAAGATTGCGGGTGGGGCAAAGATGTTCGCCCAAGCGGCAAACTATGACTTTGCTAATATAGGGGCTCGAAATGTCGAGTCGGTTAAAAAAACATTAATGAGTTTAAAGATACCGATAGTTGCAGAGGACACGGGTCTTGACTATGGTCGAACCCAATATTTTAGCGGCGCCGACGGGATTATGACGATTAAATCGGCAAACAGAGGCGTAAAAACCTATTAGATATAATGAAAATATAACTTGCTATAAAGAGGAGTATGAAAAATGCAAAACAACAACCATTCAGAGATATTGCTTGAAAGCGGTACAAACGAACTTGAGATAATTGAATTTATAATAGCCGGAGAACTTTTCGGAATCAACGTTGCAAAGATAACCGAGATTATGACGGCGACAAACATAACTCCTATGCAAAAATCCCATCCATGTATCGAAGGGGTTATTAGACATCGAGATAAAGTTATTACGGTTCTTGACCTCGCGAAATATCTCGACCTTGAACCCTCTGACGCGCCCGAAAAAGATATCTTTATCGTTGCGAACTTTAACAGCAAAGACTACGCTTTCCATGTCCACGCAATCGCGGGGATTGACAGAATTTCTTGGACACAGATAAGAAAACCGGACAAGATTATCTATGGTGGTGAAGACGGCGTTGCAACGGGTATTGCAGAATATGAAGACCGTCTGATAAGCATACTTGATTTTGAAAAGATTGTTATCGAAAGCTTTTCTTCGGGCGAATCATCATTTGCTCCGCTTGATACCGATCAACCTCGTCCGATTAAAAACAAGCGCATATTGATGGCGGAAGACTCGATGGTTCTTTCTAAAATGATAATCGAATCGCTTCACAAAGCCGGATATGTTAACATAGTTAAAGCGGAAAACGGAAAAGAAGCTTGGGATATCCTTAACGATATAAAACAACAAGGCAAAGATGTAACGGAAGAGCTTTCCTGTCTTATAAGCGACATAGAGATGCCGCAGATGGACGGACATAGGTTGACGAAACTTGTCAAAAGCGACCCCGAACTTAAAAAATTGCCGGTCGTCTTGTTCTCGTCGATAATCAACGATGACATGCGCATTAAAGGCAAAGAGTTAGGCGCAGACTACCAGATTTCGAAACCCGAAATAGGCCAACTTGTTGGGATAATCGACAGCTTAACCGAATAAACTTCGCGTAAATAATAGCGGTGTTTATACAAAGTGTTAAAAAGAAGTTCGAAGTTGTACAGTATGAGGATTTGTGTATGAGAAAAAAACTTGCAACTATAATGACGTTGCTTGTCGCATTTTCCGTGTTTGTTATGCCAAACGTAGCAAACGCGGCGGACAGAATGCTAACTATCAATTCGTCAAGTAGACATGAGATAGGGGAAGACTATGACAAGATTGTCGTAAAAAAAGGGAACGTAACCCTTAAAGATGGTTTTGTTGAAGAGCTAGTTATAGATGAAACCGCAAACCGTGTTTCGGTTACGCTCGACGATGTTGAAGTCGGGCTTGTTACATATGCGGGAAGCGGGAGAAATTCTCTTGAACTTGAAGGAAGATCTCTTGTAGAAAAAGTTGTTGTCATGCAAACGGAAGGAAAACTCGAGTTTGAGACAAAAGACAAAAGCGAGATATTGCTTTTAAGCTTTGAACAGTCGGGCGGAGAATATGGATTTAGCGGAACGTTTAAAGCTATTGAACTTTTAGGGGAAGACAACGATCTCGAGATCGAAGGTTCGATGATATACAACATTTTGGTAGCGGGTTCTAAAAACACGTTGTTTGCGGACCAAGAAACGGTTATCCAAGAGTTGGTCACAGAACAACAAGCACAAACAAACGACGTAGTTCTCGATGGCATGGTCAAAGATGTAACGGTTGAGGGCGAAAGCAACAGATTGTTTGTTGAACAAAGCGGATATGCAAAAAATATACACATAAAAGGACAACAAGCCCACCTTGAAGTTAAGGGTGAGGTTGAAAATATATTAAACTATGAACAAGCGACGGGAACGGCTGTCGACCTGTTGGATGAGGGCGTCGCGCTTGTTGTTGCGAGCGAAAGCGAAATAGCGCTATCAACCGACCGAAACGCGTCGATAGGAACGCTTGTCGGCGTACCGGAAAACTTTGTTGGCAACGTTAATTCACAAAATTTCATAGAAACCGATTCCCCGATAACCGATGAGCAACAACCAAATATAGAGGACGGGGAAAACCAAGACCTTGATCTTAGCGACCCAGATTATTACGGCCAAACTATAGCAAGCGCCGCTATCGACAGCGACTATCCGTTGGTTGGTTCGTCGTTGCGGGTTACCGTTCAACCGACCGACGCGACATACTATGCCGATTGGTATGTAAACGGATTGTTTAAGAGCAGAAGCAGCCACTACACCCCAACCGAAAGCGATGTTGGAAAACCGGTTACCGCTAAGGTATACGGAATTGGCCTGTTCCACGGAACGGCAAGCGACACAACTATCGGTGTTGTAGAACAACCGAAGAGTCCGGTAGATCCAATTGATCTTGCCGACTATATAGAATTCCCGGAAATTGGGGAATACCCACAAACACGCCTTGAAAGTTCGGGAACGATAATGGCATCAAACGGCCTTGTTTGGGGTTCGACAGATGGCGAGATACTATATGCAAACAGCAAATTTGAAGCGGAAAAAGCATATTATGTAACCGCCGAAATACGTCTCGTTGATACGGACAAGACAACTCTTATCGACGCAAACATCTATTGCTCCGATGCGGCACACGTAATGATAGCAGAGATTACCGACAAAGAAGCAAAGGTTATTATAACCTATCCGACTTTGTCACATTACGACACAGTTACGATACATCCAGAAGACGCAGAGATATCGATGTTTGTTGGAGAAACGTTGGAACTTGTAGCCGACGTAGTTCCGGACAGGACCGAAACTATAAGATGGAGCACAAACGCAAGATCGATAGCAACGGTTGACGAGGACGGTGTTGTAACGGCAGTTGGACAAGGTTCCGCCGTTATAACCGCAAAGACCCCCGAAGGAAGCTTTGACACGGTTACGATAGTAGTTGAAAACCTCGAAGTCGAGGGAATCGAACTTAACGAAACCAACGTTAGTTTAAACCTTGAAGATAACAGCCAATTTGAACTTGTGGCGATAGCACTTCCGCAAGATATACCGATTGATGTCGTTTGGAGTTCAAGCGACAGCGATGTTGCAACGGTTTCGGAAGACGGAACGGTTGACGCGGTAAGTTTTGGAGTTGCAACGATAACGGCAACGCTTGAAAGCGGCGAAAGCGACAGTTTAACGGCAACTAGTATAATTACGGTAGCAGACACGAGAGAGGCGATAACTCCGGCGACAGTCTCGCTTAATCTTGGCGAAAGCGAAACGCTAAGCCTCGGTTCTGGCGCTACTGCACAAGCTTGGTTGTCAAGCGATAGTGCGATAGCCTCGATAGACCAAAACGGCAAAGTCACTGCGGTTGCTCCGGGAACGGCGTACATAACCGCCGAAATAGACGAAAATGGCACAGTTTCAGCTCAAAGCGTCATAACGGTAATGCCGTTCACGATAACACAACAGACGGCCCAGCTTGAGGAGGGCGAACAGCTTACGCTAACGCTTAACAACATCCCGAGCGCAAACGTCGAATGGAGTTCAAGCGCCCCCGAGTTTGTCTCGGTTGATGGCGGAACGATAACCGCTATCAAAGCCACAACATCTCCGATTACGATAACGGCAACAAGCGCCGGACACCAAGCAACGAGCAGGGTAACGGTTGTTGAGCCTAGCGACGAAGGCAACGATGGAAACGACGGAAACACAGGAGGAACCGGCGGCAACACGGGCGACGACAGTGGTGGAACGTTGTTGACATATAGGGTTGTTGTTGACGAGGCGATAACTTTGCCTGACCCCGAGACTTCGCTTAACATAGTTTGGGAATCAAGTAACCTTAGAATTGCATCGGTTGATAATGGTGTTGTAACAGGTGTTGCGCAGGGCGAAACAACTATACTTGCAACGTACGGAACAGATGTAAAAAAATATAGCATAGTAGTACAGCCGAAACCCGAAGTCGAGGAGTTTACGTTACAAGACAGCCTTGAACTTGAGGTCGGCGAGACACAATCTTTGACATATAGCGTTGTGTCCCCCGCAGGCATAACCCCGACAACAACGACGTGGGAAAGCGATAACCAAGCGGTAGCGACGGTGACGAGAAACGGAACGGTTGAAGCGATATCCTCCGGGACGGCGACTGTCACGCTAACGCTTGACGGAGTTTCAAAACAAACGACAGTAACGGTTAACGAAGAGGTGCAAGAGACGTTACAAGTCGAAGACTTTACGCTAGTGCCCCAACTTAACCTAGAGACGGGCGACAGCGCGACTTTATCATATAGCGACGTAACACCAAGCGGAGTAACCCCGACAACAACGACGTGGGAAAGCGACAACCAAGCGGTGGCAACGGTCGCGAACGACGGAACGGTTGAAGCGTTGTCCGAAGGGACGACAACGGTTACTCTAACGCTTGACGGAGTTTCAAAACAAACGCTTGTAACAGTAACCGAAAAACCGTCGGTTGATCCACAAGTTAGCTCGGTTACGCTAAGCCACCAAACGCTTGAGCTTGAAGCTGGCGATGACGAGGAGATCAAAATAACCGAAGTTCTGCCGGCCGAAGCATACTTCACCTCGGTCGAATGGGTTTCTGATAAACCCGCAATAGCGTCGGTTGACGACGGAAAGGTCCAAGCGATAGCGGCAGGGACGGCGACGATTACGCTAACGATAGACGGCGTGTCGGTAAGCTGTTTGGTTACCGTTAAAGAAGTAAGCGAAATTCCCGTGTCAAGCTTTAGCTTAAACGAAACAACTATTGAACTTGAAGTTGGGGACAACTTTAGTATAGAGTATCAAAATGTGTCACCAAGCGACGCGGTTATTAAACAGATATCGTACAGTTCGGACGATACAGATGTCGTAACGGTGGACAGCGACACAGGCGAGATTACGGCGGTGTCTAGCGGAATGGCAACGATAACGGTCGAGATAGACGGCGTGGAACAAAGCTGTGATGTAACGGTTTTGACTCCAAAGCCGACCCCAGAACCGACCTCGGAACCAAC
>CAYJFO010000011.1:19568-31030 GCA_964369645.1 uncultured Oscillospiraceae bacterium
GAACCAACTCCGGAACAGATATCGATAGATAGTCAAACGTTGGCGACTGCGCCGCTAGCTCAAAGTTTTACGCCATTAGTCAAGGATGTACAACCGGGACATCCTGCGGTTCTTCCCCCGGTTGCTCCAATGATTATAACGCCAGACAACGAGCAAACGACAAACGATCAAGACGCGTTACAAAGTCCAACATTTAAGATATTAGGATTTGAGATATATCTTTGAACTTTGTAATTAAGCAAAAATTAAAAAAATATTACAGTCATTCGCTTATCGCAAGAGTTTTACATAATTTCTTGTGATAAGCGAACGGATATCGTGGTTATATATCTGCAATAATAAACAGAATTCAACAGTAAACGAGATAATTAATAGAAAATTTCAGAAATTTTGTTGAATTCTTAAAGAATTTGTGTTAATTTAAGTCTAATAATGTTTTTGTTGTCAGCTTAATTTGCATGAGACAAAAAAGTGCGCTTAATATTCTTTGTAAATAAGGTTTGCTGTAAATAACCTTATAAAAAGAAATTTATTAATAGATAACAAATATCTACACACAGGAGACAAAACAATGAAATCAATCAAGTACAAAATTATGTTTACTATCCTCCCAATAATCATTATAACGATAGTTATCATGGTTGTATATGCGCTAAATGGGATGACGAACAGCACAATCAACGCTCTTGAAACATCTATGGAAGCGACGCGTAAAACAGCAACGCTTGCTATAGAACACGAATTTCTCGGGTATCAAAACATGGTAAGGCAGCTTGCAACCGATCCGATAATTTCGGGAGGGTATACCGATGGACTGAATTACCCCGATGATGTAATATATTATTTGCAGCATTTGACAAATTTACATGGATATTCAGATATAAATTTGATTTCTGCCGAGGGAATAAATTTAGATTCCCAAGCAGATGTAAGTCATAGAGAATATTTTATACAATCATTTGAAAACAAATTGACATATGTTAGTGATCCGATAGTTAACCAAACTACAGGCGAATTTCAATATGTCGTCTCTACACCGATTGTTTCTGCAGAGGGCGAAACAACCGGAGTAGTTGCGATTTTCATTTCTGCAACGACAGTTTCGGAACTTATGGCGGAAATTGAAGTCGGCGAGGGCGGAATGGCCTATATATTGGATAAAAACGGCGTTGTGATTGCACATCCAAGTTCCGAAGTGGCACAGATGGGCATTAACATGAGGGAGCAATCATCAGAGGATATTGACCTTGAAAAGATCATCAGCTTCCACGATCAAGTGTTGGCGGGCGAAAATGGTTTTGATACATATCAAAATGCGGGAGAAGAAAAGATAGTTATCTACACTCCGGTAGGTGGCGACAGTGGTTGGGGACTTTTTATCGAAGCCAATCAATCGTTCTTCCTAGCCGAGATGTATGACACCATGTTATATTTCATCATTATCGGTGTTGTTGCAATTTTATTAATAGCATTTGTAATAATTTTAGTCGCAAGAGCGATAGCCAAACCTATTGCCTTGTGTGCGCAACGTTTGCATGATTTTGCGACGGGCGACGTTACGTCCCCTGTCCCAACAGTTAAGAGCAAAGACGAAGTGAAACTTTTGGCAGATTCAATGGAAACGCTGACAATCGGAATTTCAGGCATGATAAACGACATCAACGGTGGACTAAAAGCGATGTCGGAAGGCAACTTTAACGTTGACACAACTATGCCCGAAGCATATGTCGGAGACTTTGAGTCGTTGCTTATATACATGAGACGTTTGATTGTCAAGATGTCTAACACATTGAACCAGATAAGCACAACGGCAGAACTTGTTAACATAAGTAGCGAACAAGTAGCGTTCGGTTCGCAAAGCCTTGCACAAGGAGCGACAGAACAAGCGGCTTCAATCCAAGTTCTTTCCGCAAACATAGGCGAGATAGCTAACAAAGTTTCACAAACTGCGGAAAACACAAAGAGCGCAACCGAGGCAAACGAAAGAAACAAAACAGAACTCGAAAGTAGCAATAAACAGATGGAAGACATGGTTTCTTCGATGAACGCTATCACGCTTAAATCGCAAGAAATCAGCAAGATAATCAAAACTATCGACGATATAGCGTTTCAAACAAACATCCTGTCGCTTAACGCTGCGGTTGAAGCTGCACGTGCGGGAAGCGCCGGAAAAGGGTTTGCGGTTGTTGCGGACGAGGTTCGTAACCTTGCGACAAAATCCGCCGAGGCGGCAAAAAATACATCTGAGCTTATCGCGCAAACGGTTCAAGCGGTTCAAAAAGGCGCAAACACTGCGGAGGTTACCGCAATGTCTATGAGAAAGCTTATGGAAAGTGCCGGCGAACTCGATGTACTAGTTAAAGACATATCACAAGCTTCCGAGGAACAATCGGTGTCGGTAGCACAGTTGAACGACGGCGTACAACAGATATCTTCTGTTGTTCAAACAAACTCGGCAACGTCGGAAGAAAGCGCCGCTTCAAGCGAAGAACTCGCAAGCCAAGCAAATCTCTTAAAAGGACTTGTCGAACAGTTTGATTTGAAAGAGATCAACCCAGAACAAATGATTAGTGAATAATTGATGTTTCGTTCAAAGTGAACATCGATAAACCAAAATAAGTAAAAACAGTAGATTTAATTGTTGTTGCTTAGTAGCAAAGATACAAAAAAAAGATTGATTTTTAAAATATAAAAACAGCGATAGTTTGGAAAGTTTCCAAATTATCGCTGTTTTTTAATTATTACTTACAAAGAAAGAAAAGAATAAGACAACATACATATAGCTAATCCGTAGTGTGAAACTTTTTAGAGAATTTTTTTTGTCAGATGGCAAGGGGGAGTTTCGGTTCTCTCCCGACCATACATTTTGCTAATGGTTTTCAAAACCGGAAGCTTTGAACAAAACGCTAATAATTCGATTTAGGTTGTTGTTAATACCCCATATATATAAAGCTTGAACCTGCTGTTCCGCTTATACTTATAAGGTGGAACGTCGCTATCGCTATCGTCATGAACCAACATGTTAAGAGCCGAAAAGGCTGTTTTATACCTGTTAAAGGGTTAAGAGGAGCGCCGTTTGTGTGCAACCTATTAAGCACAAATTCAAAATAGATAAACATCAAAAAGGACACGCCAAGAATTCCGAAAAACAAAAGATAGTAGGTTCCGCTATTGCCGACTCCGTTTTGCGAATATGTTAAAAACCTTATGACAGTTGTATATACTCCCTCAAAATTAAAGGCGTTTTTAAAGACAGCGATGGCTTCGTTTAAAGTTCTTGCGCGGAAAAAAACCAACGATATTCCCCACAGAATGTTAACAAGCAAGATTTTTGAAGCGTTTCGCAGACGGTCGAGGTTTTTGTTTTGTATCTTAACCGGGCGTTTTCGCCATCTGTGCACAAGCTCCTCGCCTATTCGGAAAATCCCTTGAAGCACGCCCCACACGACAAAGTTTAGCGTCGCCCCATGCCACATTCCGCTTATAATAAATACTATTAAAATGTTAGCTAAAAAATGTGGGGGCTTTAGTTCGTGAGTTTTTTTGAAAAAAAGTTTGTTGAACCAACGCGACCAGACGAGCGGAATAAATATATAGTCTTGAAGAAAACTTGAAAGTGAGATGTGCCAACGTGACCAAAAAGACGAATAGTTTTTTGAAAGATACGGAACCGCGAAGTTTTCGTCTAGCGTTATTCCAACAACCTTTGCGCTTCCGATAGCCATGTCGGAATATCCTGAAAAATCGGCGTATATCTGGAAGAAATAAAGTACCATCGCAATTGTAAGCGATAGATTGGGTTCGCCGCCTAGGCTGTCGAAATACCCGTCTACAATTAAGCCGATTCCGTTTGCGACAACAACTTTTTTAAACGCACCGTAAACAATCCTTAACAACCCGTCAACAACACCATAGTAACAAAAAGTCCTTGTTTTTTTATATTGTGGCAGAAGTTTTGGAGCGCGGCCGATAGGCCCAGAGATTATCTGTGGGAAAAAACTTATAAACAAAGCAAAATCAATAAAATTTCTTTCGGCAGAAATCTTGTTGTTGCGAACATCCAAGATATATCCAATCAACTGGAATGTATAAAAGCTTATTCCAAGCGGAAGTATAAGTGTCATGTTTTCGCTTAAAATGCCAACATATTTAAAGACTAGCAAAACTAGAACCAAATAGCTTATAAGAGCCGCCGTTATCAAATTTTTAAGTTTCTCGGTCTTGGCGGCTTCTATTTTTATGACGCCAAAAAAAGATATGACTATCGTTAATACCAAAAGCAAGGCATATTCCGGCGCGCCGTATACATAAAAACCAAAACTCGCGCACAATAAAACAGGGTTTTGATACTTACTGTTTACAAGGTAATAGATAACGGTAATTATACAAAGAAAAATAATGAATGTTAAAGAATTTAAAACCATTAATTTTGCAACTCTTTCGTTTAATTTGGTTTAAATGCATAGCATTTGTACTGAACAAGTCAAAAACGGCTTTGCAAAATCGTAGAATGCGGTTTTTGTTTCAAATGCACAACATTTGTACCGAACAAATAGTTGTTCGGTAGGCTTTAATTATAACAAAAACTAAACAAACTTTCCACCACTCTCAAAACAAACAAAAAACAAATTAAACCAAACTGTAATTTGATTATTAATCAAATTTATGTTATATTTAAATATATCTGACTTATAATAAAATAAAAAGATAGAAAGTCATTTAATGAAATGATATATTTGGAGCGTTAACATGAAAAGAACAACCAGAAACGGTTTAATTTTTGCTGTCATAGCCGCCGGAGCAGTCGCTGCCGCCGCAGCAACCGCAACGTTTTTTGTAGGTAACGCGGTTTTCAACAAAACGGTTAAACGCCGTGAATTTAACATAGACAATGTTTCTTCTGAGTTTAGACGAGTTTCAAGGGTTTGGATTGACTGGTGGTATAAACAACCTCTTGAAAAACATCGCGTAAGTTCGTTCGATAATCTTTCGCTTAACGGCTATCTTTTGAAAGCAAAACGTAAGACAAACAAGGTTGCCGTTGTCGTCCACGGACACGAATGTGTAAGCGGAAGCCTCGGCAATATTTCGAACTTTTATTATGAAACTATGGGGTATAATGTATTTGCGCCCGACCTTCGTGGTCATGGCGAGAGCGAAGGCGAATGCTATGGCATGAGCATTCTTGATTCGGAAGACCTTGTAGTCTGGTTAAAATATCTCGTCACGCTTTTTGGCGACCAAGTCGAATTTGTTCTCCATGGTCTTTCTATGGGGGCGGCCTCAAGTATGATAGCTTGCGCAAAACCCGATGTCCCCAAAAACCTTAAATGCTTGGTTGAAGACTGTGGTTTCTCAGACGGGAATGAACTTTTCTCATATACAATCACGAAAGAATACCCGATTATACCAAAGTCGTTTTTGACGATGTCGATAGCTAGTATTATGCAGCTTAGGGGGAAATATACCCTTGCGGACGACTCTGCCGAAGAATCTATGAAACAAGCCACATTGCCGACGTTGTTTATCCACGGAACTGCCGATGCATTAGTTCCGGTCTCGATGGTTCATAAATTGTACGACGCGAAGATAGGAGAGAAACAAAAATTATTGGTCGAAGGCGCGGAACACGGCGTTTCATACTATAAAGACACAAAACTTTTTGTAGATACTTTAAAAGCGTTTTTAGAAAAATATTTTAGCTAGGAAAAAAATAAAAAAGTGTGTGGCAAAATAGAAATTGTAACAAGTGTTTTGAAATTATACGTTTCAAAAAAATATACAAGCGAAACTTTACGTTCGCTCGTATAGCAAAAAATTATCTAGTTTTTGAACAGTTTATGTAACGATTTGCAACAGTTGACAACATATCGTTTGTTTCGATTAAACAGTATAATTTATAAGGAATGTTTTATAGACATTGCGTAGAGAAGTTGTGCACAAAAATACGTCATTGTGTGTATAAACAAAACGGGTTTTGTCTTTTTTTTCAAAAAGGTAATATAAATTAACAGATAATCACTTATACAAAACAAGATTACACCAACTGCTATAAATATTCCGCTAAACGAAAATGGGTTGGCAAAAAAGACGGCGAGAGCACAACATAACGAAAAAGAAATCGTCAAAGCATACGATAAAATTATGCTCGAAAGCTTTGAATAATGGGCGTTGTTGAATTTCTTTGGCGAGGTGTATACCAAATATGCAACGATTGTTGCGACGATGTACCAACCGAAAAAGATCTTTTCAACCATGTGAAACGCAAGCGTATAGATAATGTGTCCGGTGGCAAAGATACTAGCTCCAGCACAAAAAAAGAATACCTTGCTTTTTTTAAAGATAGTTCTTGCGCCAAAAACAAAGTCAGCGGTAAAACCAAAGACAAGTCCGACAAAGACGGTGTATCCGTATAAAGTTTCGCTCCAATAAGCGTGTAGCCCGCCGAGCAAAACAAAACAAAACGAGGCCGCCATCTTTATTATTAATACTCTCCACGCGCCAAGAGAGGACGGCGCAACAGCATACAAAAATGCCATTGCTATGCCAACAAGCAAAATCGCAACGGTAAATACATCGGGCATTTTTAGTTTGTCCTTTCTTGTTTGAAAGCAAATTGTTCAAACATACTTATGTCACCAAAGATATTAATCTTAACATAAATTGTTTATTATTTTAGTTATTTTATCACATTTAAACAAAATTTACAACGAAAAGTTTATCGGGGGAAAATATGATTTTGAAAAATAGATTTAAATTCAATATGCTAGCTGTGCTGTGCATAGCTTTAAGCGTTGCTGCTTTGACAGGCTGTAACACGGCTAACGCAGAGGTTCTTAACCTTCCCGAGGGAACATTGTCTGCTATGGGATATCGTTCTAATGTGTATATAAAAGCAGAAACGACGGACGAAGGAGGGTTTTTGCTTGAGCTTGTTTCGGAAAACGAAACGCCGGGAATTGGCGACCTTGCGGCAAAAACGCTTGTTGATACTATTAACCAAAATCAAAGTCTAAACGTAGATGTTATAACAAGCGCGACGACGACGTCAAGCGCGGTTATCGCGGCGGCTACTGCTGCTATTGAATATCAGGGGCTTGATGTTGCAAGTTTCAACACAGAGGTTGTTTATTCTTTGCCTTCCGAAATTCAAACTACTCAATATGACGTTGCGATTGTTGGCGCGGGTGCTGCTGGCCTTACGGCGGCAATCGAAGCCGCAAGCCGAGGTGCAGAGGTTATCTTGTTCGAAAAGATGTCGCAAGCGGGCGGATCTTCGGCACGTTCTAACGGGCTTATAATGGCTTCGCAGACGTCGTTTCAACGAAACAACCTAGTCGAGGATACAAACATCGGATTTTCCGCCGAACTTCAAGAAGTTGCGGGCGGAAACGTAAATTCCTCTTTCCTTGTAAAGCTTTCTGAAAATTCTTCCGACAATCTGTTTTTCCTTGACGAAGTCGGGGTTCCGATATCGCCTGCCGTAGAGTTTGCAGAAGGAGCGGATGTTGCAAGAAACCACATAATCGCAAATTCCGAAGAGACGGGCGGAGGGCTTATGATATCCCCTCTCGTCAAGACTGCAACAAATCTTGGCGTTACGATCGTGTATGATACGAGGATAACCGAAGTTTCGGCAGACGTTACCGGAACGGTCACGGGGGTTCGCGGCGTTTACAAAGACGGAAGTTCGGTTGCAACACGCGCGTATGCTGTCATACTTGCAACGGGCGGATATGACCGGAACGACGAGCTTGTAAACCAACTTATCGGAAACGTAACACCGTCTATATCGTATTCGGGAATTTCAAGCAACGGCGACGGAATTGACCTAGCGGAAGATCTTTATGCCGATGTTTCGCTTAACGGCAACGGGCTTATGACAAGAATTTGGGACGACACATACGACACAAATGATATAAATAGTCTGCTTGTGACGCCGGACGGAAATCGTTTTGCTGACGAGTCGGACAGCAGTTTTTCGATAGCAACAAAACTTGAGCTTCGTGGACACAACACGGCTTATCTAATAGTTTCGGGGGACGACGTAACATCCGAGATGAAAGATAGCGCAAAAAACGGTTTGATTTTTAAAGGCGATAACATCCAGCATCTCGCAGAGGTTATGGGTATTGAAAAGTTGGACGATACGATAAATTCATACAACGAAGTTTGCGAAAGCGGAACAGACATTGTTTACGGAAAAAGCGGCCAATACCTTATTCCGATAGAAAATAAAGATGTATACGCGATTCCATATAAGACGATATCGTTTGGGTCGATAGGTGGATTAAAAACAAACCTTTCGGGAGAGGTTATCGGAATTTATTCAACTCTTAACGGATTGTTTGCTGCCGGAGAGCTTTGTAACGGAAACTATTTCTACGAAACTTTCCCGGGATTTGGAAGCTCGCTAGCACAGGTTGTTGAATCGGGTAGAACTTCGGGTCTTGGGGCGTTTGAACATGCGGAATACGCAAAGCTTTTACCGGAACAACAAGAAGAAAGAGAAAGAATACGAGAGCAAAATGAATTAGCGGAACAAGAAGCCGAGCGTTTACGTCAAGAAGCTATCAACGCAGCAACCGCTCAAAGCGCTGAATCTGCTCTTGAAGAAGCGCTTAGAATCACACGTGAGTTCTTTGGAATGTAGGAAATATTGGTATACAGTTAACATGACTACAAAATAATACCACAGTTGATTTTTTTAAATGTTTTTGTCAGGGGAACCTGGGGGAGTTTCGACTCTCCCCCACTGGTCCCACCCCCCATCTCCCCCCTAAACGATTTAGGGCGACACACGCCCTAAAAACCCGCCCCGTTTTTTGCGCTTTATAAACTGTATACTGCAAAAAACTTGATTGGTTGTTCTTTTCTGGGTAACATATTTTCAAAACTTTTTTGTTGCTTTTTGGGGTGATTGGAGTAGGGGTGGATACCTTATCCGCCCGCCCATAGGTTATCTATCTACTTATTTTTTCGTTGCTATTTTTTTTGCAACATTTTTTAGCTGGAGCTTTTTTGACACGCTGAACAAGGGACTGTGACGAAGTTGTCACAGTCCCTTGTTTGATTTGTTAAGTTTTTGGTTTTTTCTATAATCTATATAACTTTGAAGAATAACGGCGGCAGAAGCAGAGTCTAACGCTTGTTTGCGTTTTTTTCCGCGCGTGTCGGTTTCGTTCATGTAGTATGTAGCGGTTTTTGTTGTTCCGCGTTCGTCCCACATGTCTGCTTTAATGCCCGAAAGTTGTTCAACTTTGCTTGCTATTTCTCGGCAAAGCTTTGCGCGCGCGCCTTCGGTTCCGTCCATGTTAACGGGAAGACCGCAAACAATCAGTTTAACCGATTGTTCTTTCGCCATGTCTGAAATGGTTTGTATAAGTTTGTTTTTGTTTTTTTCGCTAATAAGAGGAAGCGGAGAAGCAAGCGTTTCGGCGCTGTCACACACCGCAACCCCGGTCCTCGCCTCACCAAGGTCGACGCCTAGAATTCTCACAGCGCTAGTCCTCCTTAGTTGGACGCATTGTCGGGAATAAAATGACGTCTCTTATAGAACTGCTACCTGTCAAAAGCATGACAAGCCTGTCGATGCCTATTCCAAGACCGCCCGTTGGAGGCAAACCGTATTCAAGAGCATTTATGTAATCGCTGTCATAATCTGTGGCTTCTTCGTCCCCCATTGCTTTCATCTCGACTTGATGTAAAAATCTTTCGCGTTGATCTTCGGGGTCGTTAAGTTCCGAAAACGCGTTGGCGTATTCTCTTCCGCCTATGAAAAGCTCGAACCTTTCGGTGTACTCCGGGTCTTTTGGATCGCGCTTTGAAAGCGGTGAGATCTCGACAGGGTGTCCCGTTACAAAGGTCGGTTGAATAAGTTTATCTTCACAGAACTGTTCAAAGAAAGCGTTAAGAATTTTTCCGATACCGTCGTTTTTAGAGAACTCAACGTTATGTTTTTTGGCTTGTTCTCGCGCTTGTTCAACCGTTGTTATCGTGTCAAAATCAACCGAACTGTGTTGTTTGACAAGCGACTTCATTGACGCGCGTTCAAACGGTTTAGAAAGGTCGTATTCAACGCCGTCTAACGTTGTTTTGCAATCGTCCGAAAGCACAGCTTTTGCAGCTTCGCGGATTATTTGTTCGGTTAAGTTCATGATGTCTTCATAGTCGGCATATGCCCAATATAGTTCCATCATTGTAAATTCGGGGTTGTGACGAACCGATATACCCTCGTTTCGAAACGCACGGCCTATCTCATAAACCTTGTCAAAACCGCCCACTATCAATCGTTTAAGGAACAACTCGTGTGCAATACGCATGTACATGTCGATGCCTAAAGTGTTGTGGTGGGTTATGAATGGGCGCGCGTGTGCTCCGCCCGCAATTGTTTGGAGAATTGGCGTTTCAACTTCGATGAAACTAAGGTTGTCAAGATAGTTTCTTATCGTTTTCATTATTATAGAGCGCGTTTTAAACGTGTCTCTTACCTCGGGGTTGACTATCAAATCGACATAACGCATGCGGTAACGAAGTTCAACGTCTTTAAGCCCGTGATATTTTTCGGGGAGCGGGAGAAGTGCTTTTGCAAGCAACGTTATCTCGGAAATTTTAAGCGATATCTCTCCGCGTTTTGTGCGGAAAACTTCACCTTTAACACCGACGATGTCCCCAATGTCCCACGTTTTAAACTCGTCAAAGTTTTGTTCGCCTATCGCGTCTTTGCGGACATAGCATTGAAGCCTGCCTTGTTGGTCCATAACATCGATAAAGTTGGCTTTACCCATGTCGCGCCAACTCATTACCCTTCCGGCTATCGAAACGGTTGTCCCTTCAAGGCTTTCAAAATTTTCGATTATGTTGGATGTGTTGTTGTCGACAGGAAACTTTGTCTGTCTAAACGGGTCGCAGTTTGTTTCTTTTAGACGGCGAAGTTTTGCCCGTCTAACTTCACGTTGTTCGTTTGTTGAAACTTCGGGTTGTTCCGAAATTTGTGTGTCGTTGTTTTGTATCATTTTTTTCTCCGTTTGTTAAGATTTAAATATAGAAAAATTTCACCAAATTTTAAAGGTAACTGGATACCTCGCGTGTTGTATGCTTCCAAGAATATCTAACCCTATGGCGACGGTTATCACTATAAAAGAAAGATATAAAATTAAAAAGAGTTTTGTTTTACATTTTAAATAACGATACAACTCGCGAGGTTTTAAGCTAAAAGCTAGATAGAAAATAAAAAACAGATATCCGCTTATGGCAAAACGTCCTTCAACAGCGCCGGGGATAATTGCAACAAGTGGGAAAAATATCGCAAGCGTTATCGAAGTCACAGAGATGTTTTTTAAAGTTGTTTTGCTAAATTCTCTTTTTAAGTTTCTGAAACTATCAAAAATTCCAAAAAACAGAATGTTTAAAGAAACAAAGTATGGCAAAATCTCGACTTCGAGCGTTGTTAGATAAACTTG
>CAYJFO010000012.1:0-28852 GCA_964369645.1 uncultured Oscillospiraceae bacterium
TATACAATAAAGACGAGATAGAACAAGAGGTTTTAACTCCGTTTTTTGAACAAAATGAATATCTTATCCACAACATTCAAAACTCTCGTTGGGGAAAGATGTATAAAACAGAATTATTGAAAAAGGCTGTAGTTGGAGCAAACACAAAGCTTATTATGGGGGAGGATGGCGAGATAAACATTCGCTATATCTCGCTTTGTGAAAAGATAGCGGTTGAAGCTAACAAAGCCTCATATTGCTATCGTGGCGACAACTCGGGCGCTATGACCAAGAGATATAACCTTAAAAGGCTTTTGCAAAATGATATTTATATTGAAGAACTAAAAAAAATAGCTAAACTTCAAAATCGACCCGGAAAAGCGTTGGGGTATGACCGAGATGTTTTGGCACATGAGCAACTTTTTATTTACTTAAACGCATACAACGGATATAATGATAAGGTTGCTTGTGTAGAAAAAATATTAGCAAAAGTCAAAGACAAGGCGGTTATTTTGCAAAAAGCCGACCAATCAATTCTTCCGATTAAAATCGGCCTTAATCTTATCGCGAAGGGAAATGTAAAAACGGGAGTTTTTGTTTTTCAAATAGTGGTTGTTTTAAAAAATCTTTTAAAAAAAGACCCTAATCCAAACATTCAAAACATTAAATAAACGGAGAAAGATATATGCCGAAAGTTTCGATTGTAATACCGATTTATATGGTTGAAAAATATATCGAACAGTGTTTAATTTCAATCGTTACTCAAACGTTTGTTGATATCGAGATAGTTTTGGTGGACGACAGGGGAACTGATAAAAGCATTGAGATTGCTAAAAAAATTGCGAATAATGATAGTAGAATTAAAATTATTAAACACGACAAAAACAAAGGGCTTCGTTGTGCAGTTTTTTCCGGGATAAATGCTTGTCTATCGGAATATGTAATGTTTGCAGACAGCGACGATTATGTTAAAAACGATTATGTCGAGGTTCTTTACAACGCTATAAAAAAATACAATGTCGATTGTGTGTCTTCTGGATTTATAGAGGTATATGAGGACGGCGAAAAAGCAACAAGTTTACGCGAAACAAGAGTTTTTGATAAACAGTTAATTGAAAAAGAGATACTTTTTAGATATTTTGAAATTACAGAAAACTACCACGATATTTTCTGTAATGGAAGATGGGGAAAGATATATAAAACAGAAACTTTAAAAGCGGCGGCTTGTGGCGCAAACGAGAAGATAACGGTGGGTGAAGATCTTGAACTTAACGTTCGTTTTCTTTTAACGGCAACCAGTATTGCAACGTTGTCTGATTATGAAGGCTATTGCTACCGCCAAAGTCGAGACGACAGCATGTCCAACAGATATTCGCTTAAAAAACTTTTTGAACAAGATCTTTTGTTCGACGAGATAAAAAAGCTTGCACAAAGCCACCAATATAAAGGCGCTGTGATTGGGCGAGAGCTTGTTCGAAGTTGTAACAACCATATGCGGTTTTGTCTTGCGGAACAAACCGATGTTTCGGAAAAAATACGTTCTGCAGAATATATTATTGACAGGGTAAGCAAAAGCGAAACGGTGAGCGGGGAGGAAAAAAACAGATGGCTTGCGGTTTTGACTAAAACGGTTGTACAAGGGAATATCCCGAAAAGACGAAAACTGGAGCTTATCAAAAGACTCAAGCAAAGTTTATCAGATAAAAACTATCTTTTAGACCTTTCAAGATCCCAACCGATTTTTGGTAATATATACTACAAAGCTTTATATTTAAATCTTGAAGTTATAATAGTTTATTTAATGCCATATAAATAGCGGGAACTTTAGTTATAAATAATATAAATTAAGGAGAGGTTATATGCCGAAAGTTTCGGTTATTGTTCCTGTATATAATGTAGAAAAATATCTTAAAAAATGTTTAGATTCAATAATTTTTGGAACGTTTAAAGATATCGAGATTATTCTTGTAGAGGACGGGAGCACCGATAAAAGTCTTGAAATTTGCAAGGAATACGCTGACAAAGATGATCGGATTCGAGTTGAAACCCAAAATAACGGAGGTGTTTATGGCGCGGTTATAAGAGGGGTTTTAAAAGCAAGGTCTTCGTATATCGTGTTTGTGGACAGCGATGATTACGTTAAGCCCGACTATGTGGAAAGACTTTATGCTACGGTAATCGAAAAGAACACAGACGCTGTGCACACCGGTTTTTATAAAGTCGAACCGGGAAAAGTAGAGGAGATTTTCGCAAACAAAACAAGGATTTACAACAACCGAGAGATCAAAACCGAGATACTCGAGAGGTTTTTTGAACAAACCGCCTCGACGGACCAAAGTTTTTCAAGTAGCAGGTGGGCGAAGATCTTTAAAACTGAAATGCTTCAAAAAGCAACAATCGGCACAAATCAAGAACTTGCGATAGGCGAGGATCTTGACTTAAATTTAAGATTTTTACTAAATTGCGAGTCTGTTGCTATAGACGGGGACTATATTGGATATTATTATATAAGCAAAAGGGAAGGTTCGATAACAAACCTTTTTGACTATAAAAGGCTTTTAAAAGAACAACTAGCGGTCGAGGAATTACATCGGCTAGCGACGTTAAACGGATACGTGGGAAAAGCTATTGACGGCGAGGCGCATCAACATCTCTTTAACTATCTTAATGCGAAAAACAATTATAAGGACAAGTTAAGATGTGTTAAAGCTATATTAAACCGAGTTAGAGATAAACGGGTAATTATTGAAAAAGCTAACGATTCTGTTTTGCCAATAAAAATAGCTTTAAAGTTAATTGCTGGCGGTTACGTTTCTGTTGGGACAATGATTTTTCATTCGATTGTCTATATAAAGAGCTTCTTTTAAAGGGAACGTGGGTTTTTTAAATTTCAGTTTATAGCATAAATTTGCTAAAGCAAAGACATACAAATATTGTTACAATAATGTGAAACAAAGGTTAACATTATTGAAGAAAGGATGCAAAAAAAATGGTTGTAATAAAGGTGTTGGGCGGACTTGGAAACCAGATGTTTGAATACTCGCTTTTTAAACTGTTTCAAAAAAAAGGCGTCAACGTTAAACTCGATTTAAGGGGATGTGAAAACGATTGTAAGGGTAAGGAACGAGACGACAGATATAACAAAAGCGGGTTTATAATTGATAGAATTTTCGACACCAAATGTGTGTTCGCAAATAAATTTGAAATATATTTAACAACATATTTTCCCGCCTTGTTTGGGTTTAAAAAAGGAGATTTAAGGTTTTACAATAAACTGCATACGACGGCATATTCCGAACTTCATTTCTCGGACGACGAAATTATTGAAGGAAAACATCTTGAGATTAAACATGGCCATCTTTGGGGATATTGGCAGCATCCTAATCATTTTATGGAAATTATCGAAGATATAAAAAAAGATTTCACGTTTATTAAACCTCTTGACAAAAAAAACGAGGAGTGGGCTCAAAAAATAAAGTCTAAAAATTCTGTTTCGGTTCACGTAAGGCGAGGGGACTATTTAAGTTGTTCAGACCATTTTTACATACTCGGGAAAAAATATTATGCTAAAGCATTTGAAATAATAAGTCAAACGCAAAAAGATGCAGAGTTTTTTGTGTTCTCGGACGATATACCGTGGTGTAAAGAGAATTTGGGCTTAAAAGATGTACACTATATTGATGGAAACTTTGGTGACAAAAACTATATTGATATGCAATTAATGTCGCTTTGCAAACATAACATAATAGCAAATAGCACGTTTAGCCTTTGGGCGGCTTTGCTTAACGACAACAAACAGAAAATTGTTATTTCGCCCAAAAACTTTTTAAAAGGGGAACGAGACTTGATGTCAAAAGTTTTACCCGAACAGTTTGTCGTGATAGACAACGTGGATGAACTTGAATAATAATTATAAAGGAAACAAAATTTATGGTTGTAATCTCGATGACGGGTGGACTTGGAAATCAAATGTTTCAGTACTGTCTATTTAAAACGTTTCAAAAAAAAGGTGTTAATATTAAGCTAGATGTAAGTGGTTATGGGATTGATAGCATACGTCCGTTTTCCGACGAGAGGTATAACCAAACCGGGTATATGCTTGAAGATCTTTTTAATGTAAAATGTGTATATGCTTCAAAGTTTGACCGATGCCTTGCGAAAAATATGCCTTCGGCATTTTTTGGGGCAAAACCGGGAGAAATGCGGGCGTTTAACATGGTTGCGACAACAAACTATAAAGAGCTTATGTTTTCGAACGAAGAGATACTTTCAAAAAAGTATCAACAACTTAAACATGGCCTTTTGTTTGGATATTGGCAGTATCCCGAACACTACTTTGATGTTTTAGATCAAATTAAGCAAGATTTCTTTTTCAAAAACCCGCTTGACGAAAAGAACAAACAAACTGCCGAAAAGATAGCTTCGACAAATTCAGTTTCTATTCATGTGCGAAGAGGAGACTATCTAAGCTACACAGATCATTTTTACAGCCTTGGCAAAAAATACTACAATGAGGCGCTAGATATAATACGAGAAAAAAATAAAGATATCGAGATATTTGTTTTCTCCGATGATGTAACGTGGTGTAAAGAAAACTTAGACTTAAAAGATGCACATTATATAGACGGAAACTATGGAGATAAAAACTACATTGACATGCAACTAATGTCGCTTTGTAAACACAATATAATAGCAAATAGCACGTTCAGTCTTTGGGCGGCTATTCTCAACGATAACAAACAAAAGATTGTTGTTTCTCCAAAACACTATGTAAAAAAAGATTACGATCTACTTTCAAAAACGATGCCAAAAGAATTTGTTTTAATAGACAATAGCGACAGCAGTTACAGCTAGCGAAAGGATTACAATTATGGTTGTTATAAAGATTATGTATGGTCTTGGGAACCAGATGTTTCAGTACTGTCTTTTTAAAAGTTACCAGAAAAAAGGGTTAAATGTACGGGTTGATATAGAGGGCCACGAAAAAAACTGTATGAGTGTTTTTTCGGACAATAAATATAACAAGAATGGTTTTATGTTAGAGCAACTTTTTAACGTAAAATGCGAGTATGCAAACAGTTTTGATGTTAAATTTGCAAGGCTTATGCCGGCCTTTGGCAAAACCAAAAAAGGGATTATGCGTCTTTTTAATACGGTTTATACAACTAACTATGAAGAAGCGATGTTTTCAAAAGATGAGATTTTTTCAAAACAGTATCAATATTTAAACCACGGATATCTTAAGGGAGCATGGCAGTATACAACCCATTACGACGATGTTATCGATGAGGTTAAAAAAGATTTTACATTTAAACTGCCTCTTGACAAAAAAAATCAAAGTTTAGCTGACAAGATTAAATCTTCGAATTCGGTTGGTATCCATGTGCGACGTGGCGACTATCTTAAATATGTCGGGCTTTACTACGCACTTGGAAAAAAATATTATAGCAAAGCGATTGATATCATAAAAGAAAGAGAAAACAAAAAAGAAATAGAGCTTTTTGTTTTTTCAGATGATATAGAGTGGTGTAAAAAAAATCTGGGGTTTGACAACGCAACTTATATCGATGGCAATTTTGGCGATAAAAACTATATCGATATGCAACTTATGTCGCTTTGCAAACACAATATAATAGCAAACAGTACGTTTAGTCTTTGGGCGGCAATTTTAAACGATAACCCAAATAAAACGGTGGTAGCTCCTGTCCATTTTATGAAGGAAGAACGTGACTTTGTTTCAAAGATGATGCCTAAAGAGTTTGTTTTAATCGACAATGTGGACGAGCCGGAATAACTAAGAGCGCATAAATAGAGCCTTGCAACAAGTGTTTTTAATATCTCTACTGCCACCGGCGGGGAAAAATACAAAAAGCAAATCAACACCATAGTCCATTCGCAACAACCATATTGTTTGACTTTTTTATTAATATACTGTTATAATACTTTGGCACAACTTAGCAATCAACAGGAAAGGTGGAGTTTGAATTTGCTCGACTATAAATTTGAAACAACGGTTACTTCAAAAGAAAATAAAAGCCCGATAAACATAAAAGAACTTTTTAAATATAAAGATTTGATAGTTTTTTCAACTAAACGCAACTTTACAGCTCTTTATAAACAAACTATTTTAGGGCCCGCTTGGATAGTTATTAACCCAATTATTACGACATTAATATTTACGTTTGTTTTTGGTCAACTGGCGGGGGTTTCGACCGACGGAACACCACAGTTTTTATTTTATATGTCGGGAAATATTATATGGAACTTTTTTTTAACAAGCTTAAACGAATCGGCAAACACTCTTTTAGGGAACGCTGGGGTTTTTGGAAAGGTTTATTTTCCAAGATTAACCGTTCCGATATCAAGGGTGTGCACAACTTTTATTAATTTTTTGGTGCAACTTTTTCTTTTTGCATCGTTTTATGTCGGATTTCTCCTGATGGGTACAGAGATTTCACCCAATATATATATTCTACTTTTACCGGTAGTTTTGTTACAAGTTGGTGTGCTTGCTATGGGGATGGGGCTTTTAATCTCGTCGATTACCGCAAAGTATCGAGATTTGGTTTTTGTTTTTGGGGTTTTGACCCAACTTTGGATGTACGTTTCTCCGGTGGTATATCCTGTGTCGCTTTTTAGTGGACTTGGAGGGCTTGCGATAAAACTTAATCCGTTGTCGATGCCTATCGAGATATTCCGAAACTCTTTGCTTAACTCAGGGGGAGAGATAGACTATCTTTTTTGGGGAATCTCGATTATAGTGACGTTAATAATATTTATGTTTGGGGTTCAAAGGTTTAACAAGGTCGAAAAAAGTTTTATCGACGTTGTATAAACATCTTGTTAAAGTTTGACTTTGCGCAAGATAAGTTGGAAAGGACTATTCATATAGATGGATAAACAGATATCTCTACAGGTGAAAAACCTTACAAAAGAATATAAAATCGGTGAATACGGAAAAGGCACGCTTGCAGATGATCTTAAATCATGGTGGGCAAGGGTTCGAAAAAAACAAGACCCAACCTTGACTATTGGACAAGACCAAAACGATATGGGCAAACGTTTTTTGGCGTTAAACAATGTGTCATTTGAAGCGTTCCACGGAGATAAAATAGGAATTATTGGCGAAAATGGTGCTGGAAAGTCGACGCTTTTGAAACTTATTTGCCGAATAACAACCCCAACGGGCGGTGAGTTTGGATATGACGGACGAGTCGCAAGTATGCTTGAGGTCGGGACGGGGTTTAACGCCGAGATGACAGGGCGAGAAAACATATATCTTAGCGGAACTATTCTCGGAATGACAAAAACCGAAATTGACGAAAAACTCGACGAGATTATAGAGTTCTCGGAATGCAGTAAATTTATCGACACACCTGTCAAAAGATATTCGAGCGGAATGTTTGTCAAACTTGCGTTTTCTGTCGCGGCACATCTCGATAGCAACCTTATAATAATGGACGAAGTTTTGGCGGTAGGCGACGCAAAGTTTCAACAAAAATGTATTGCGAAGATGAACGAAATTGCAAATCAAGGCGGAAAGACTATTCTTTTCGTAAGTCATAATATGCAGTTTATAAGACAGTTTTGTAACCGTTGTATCGTGCTTAAAAAGGGCGAAGTCATATATGACGGCGACGTTGACACAGGCATTAAACATTATATGGTGACGGGTAATATTGGCGGAAACTATTTTGACTTTTCCGATATAAGAAGACATGTAAAAACCGAAGGCGGAATAATTCATATAATGGACTTTTTTGAAAGAAAGTCGATGAACTTTTTTGCTGGTGAAAAGATAAAGCTAAAGCTTGTTTGGGAACCACTTGAGACCGACTTGGATTTCAGATTTACCGTTGACGTGCGCTATATAGATGGGGCTTCGACAGGCACTGCGTTTACAAAACGTTTAGAATATAAGCAAGTTAATGTCAAAAACAACTTAGAACTTGAAATTGATACTAAAGGGATTGCTCCAGGGGCGTATTATATCTATCCGAGGTTGTTGCGAAAAGATGAAAATGGGGCACCTGTGTTTTGTGATGTGCCAGACACTAGCATATATTTTAATATAGAGGAAAACAATGATGACCTTAAGTGGTTGCACACGACGTTCGGCCACGTAAAACTTGAGGATATTCAGGTTATAAAAAACTAATAGGGCACAAAAAAACAAAGGGTGAACATATATGTTCACCCTTTGTTTTTTCTAATCAATACGAAGTTTTACAACATCGTCATCAAAGGCAGTAACAGTTCCGACTATGATTTGATTTGAACTAACCGTTTCGCTACATACCTTTACCGGAAGATATTGTGTGCTGTAACCGGAGAAACTGCCGTCGGCAGATTTTCTTTCGGTTAAAACTTCAACTGTTTTTCCATCGTAGCTTTTAATAATTTCATTTCGGACAGTTTCACATCTTTCGCCCATAACTTTCGCGCGTTTCTTTTTTATGTCTTCCGAAATCTGTGCGTCAAACTCTGCCGCCGCTGTTCCTTTTCGTTTTGAATAAGGGAAGACATGAACTTTTAAAAAGTTTTGGGACAGGGTAAAATTCAAACTTTCGTTAAATTCCTGATCAGTTTCTCCGGGAAACCCTACTATAACATCGGTTGTAAACGTTGGGTTAAAGAAAAGCTTTTCAAGTTTTTGTTTAACAGCGACAAATTCGCTTGTTTTATATCTTCTTTTCATGCGTTTAAGCGTTTCGTTTGAGCCGCTTTGTAAAGACAGATGAAATGACGGACAAATTTTTTTTATCTTGCTTAATCGAGATAAGATGTCGTCTGTTAAAAGGTCCGGTTCAAGAGAACCTAAACGAATTCTTGAAATTCCGTCCACTTTAGAAATCGTCTCTATCGCGTCCGCAAGGGTAAACCCCGTATCCGCGCCATATCGCGAAAGGTTAATTCCGGAAACAACAACTTCTTTATATCCACCGTTTGAAAGTTTTTGAGTTTGAGACGTTATCTCTTCAAGTGAAAGCGACCTAACGCTACCTCTTGCATACGGAACGATACAGTAAGCGCAAAATCTGTCACAACCGTCTTGGATTTTAATAAACGCCCTTGTGTGTTTAACGTGTATCGGGCTGTCGATAGCTTCAAAGATATCACCTTTTGAATGGATTGGTATTTCGACTATGCGATTTTTTTGTTGTAAAAATTTGTTTAAAAGATGTGGGAGGTCTTTTCTGTTTTTGTTGCCACAGATTATGTCGGCTTCCTTTATCTCGCTTGCAAGCGTTGGGTCGGCTTGTGGAAAACAACCGCTAAGTATGACTATTGTACTGGGGTTTTGAGACTTGACGCTGCGCATGAATTTTTTAACCTTGCTGTCGCCCGTTTCGGTAACTGTACACGAGTTGATAAAAACTATGTCGGCGCCTTCTTTGTTTTCGGTTGTCTCAAATCCGTGTTCCGTCAACAGCTTTATAACGGCAGAGGTTTCAAAGCTGTTTACCTTACAACCGAATGTTTGATAAAATATCTTCGTTTTTATGACCGCCCTTTCTATTGTTTTTTTGCTATTTAAGCAAAAAAGTTTAATCATTTGTTTTTATTAATTCCAATAATAATTATACTTAAAATCTTTTTCAAAGACAAGTAATAAAAATTGCAAGTATAATTAACCCTTCTGTAAGCATACAATTTGTTAAAAGCAGGGGGTGTTTAATTGAAAAAAACAATATCTATATTTTTAAGCGTGATACTAACGGTCTGTATCGTTTTTATTCCGTCGGTCAAAGCTATACAACATGATATAGTTGAAACTATTGACAAGGACAGTTTTTATGAGATTACAGGGGATTTAGACAATCCGATTGATGTTGTTCAAACGATGGCAGCAACAGAAGAAATACCGGATTTCAATCTTAACAGTAGAGCCGCAATTTTAATTGATGGGGCGACAGGGGAGGTTTTGTATGAATACAATTCTGACCAACAAAGGCCGATAGCTTCGATAACAAAGGTTATGACGATGATTCTTGTGTCCGAAGCGCTTGAAAGCGGTAAGATAACAAAAGAATCGGTTGTGACCGCGAGCGCGCACGCTGCGTGGATGGGCGGATCACAGATATGGCTTGAAGAAGGGGAACAGTTCACTGTTGATGAGCTGATGAAAGCGGTTGCTATCGGTTCAGCTAACGATGCCGCCGTTGCGCTTGCCGAGTTTGTGTCGGGGACAGAGGACGCGTTTGTTGTTGAGATGAACAAAAAAGCAAAGCTTCTCGGGATGACCGATACGACGTTTAAAAACTCGAACGGACTTGATGAAGAGGGGCATATCTCGTCCGCAAGGGATGCCGCCAAGATGGCTCGCGAACTTTTGACACACGAGTATTTAAGGGAATACACTTCGATGTGGACAGAGGAACTTCGCGGCGGCGAAACCCAACTTGTTAATACCAACAAACTTCTTAATCAGTATGATGGGGTTACGGGGGTTAAAACAGGAACGACAAGTCTTGCGGGGGTCTGTGTTGCCGTGTCGGCGCTTAAAGACGACATGGAGCTTATTGCGGTTGTGCTTGGGGCAGACAGTTCGACGCTTAGAAATGCCGACGCGACAAAGCTTTTGGATTACGGTTTTGCAAACTATGAGATTGCGAAACTTTCACTGGAAGAGGGGCTTCCCGAACACATAGATGTGGTTTTGGGAGAACAAGAGTTTGTCGAGTTTGAAGCAAAGCTTCCAAAGGAACTTCTTCTCAAAAAAGGAACCAAAGACACAATTAGTTGCGAGGCAGTTTTGATTGACAGCGTAAACGCACCAATCGAAAAAGGAACCCAAGTAGGGGAGATAATTGTTTTGGCGGGAGATACTGAAATTGGGCGATATCCCGTGGTTGCGATTAATTCGGTTGCGAAATTAACGTTTGAAAAAGCACTTTTAAAACTTGTTGCACATACAGTGTCGTTTGAAATTTAAAAGTTGTTGACAATATCTTTTAATATGGTATAATAATTAATAACAATAAAATATTCATCTTTATCAAGAGTGGTGGAGGGAAAAGGCCCTGTGAAACCCGGCAACCTGTATATTGTGAAGTTTGCAAACTTTGCAAAAAAAAATACAAGGTGCTAAATCCTTCGGCAGTTGCCGGTAGATAAGGTTTTTTATCGCTCGGCATATGTCGGGCGATTTTTTGTTGTATAAAAAATTATATTTATATATAGGAGATTAAAATGAAACGTTATTATTTTACTTCGGAATCGGTAACAGAAGGACACCCCGACAAGGTATGCGACAAAATTTCCGATGCTATACTTGATGCTTATCTTTCGGAAGACAAAAGCTCTAGAGTAGCTTGTGAAACGCTTGCAAAAAGCGGAATGATCGTTGTAGCGGGAGAGATAACCTCAACGGCCACACCAGACATTAAAGCTATTGTTCGCGAAACGGTTCGAGAGATAGGTTATACCGATAAAGACGAGAGTTTTAATGCGGACAGTGTTGAGATTATAACCAACATTGTAAAACAATCCCCCGACATAGCTATGGGTGTAGATAAGTCGCTTGAAACGAAAGAGCAAAACAAACAACAATCTTTGGGTGCTGGCGACCAAGGAATGATGTTTGGTTATGCAAGCGAGGAGACAAAGGAACTTATGCCGCTTGCAATTAGTTCGGCACACGCTGTGACCAAAAAACTGACCGAGGTTAGAAAAAACGGAATTCTTTCGTATCTTCGTCCCGACGGAAAAAGCCAAGTCACCGTTGAATATCAAGACGGCAAACCAAAAAGAATAGATACTGTGGTTGTAAGCACCCAACATTCCGCCGACATTGATATTGAAGTTTTAAGAAAAGACATAAAAGAAAAGGTAATTGTTCCGTCGCTTCCACAAGAGATGTTAGACGATAACACAAAGTTTTTAATCAACCCAACCGGCCGCTTTGTTACGGGAGGCCCCGAAGGGGATTGTGGCCTTACGGGGCGCAAGATAATTGTCGATACCTATGGCGGAGCGGCAAGCCACGGCGGCGGAGCATTTAGCGGAAAAGATCCGACAAAAGTAGACCGTTCGGCGGCGTACATGGCGCGTTATGTTGCGAAAAATATCGTAGCGGCAAAGCTTGCTTCGCGTTGCGAAGTTCAACTTGCGTATGCAATCGGGGTTGCTTCTCCCGTGTCGGTATTTGTCGAGACATACGGAACCGAGACGGTAGAACAAACCGCTATCGAAAAAGCAGTTAAAGAGGTTTTCGACCTTACTCCGTCCGGAATAATCGAACAACTTGATTTATTAAAACCAATCTATAAGCAGCTTGCCGCTTATGGACATATAGGAAGAGAGGAACTTTCGGTTAAATTTGAACAAACAGACAAAGTAGATCAGCTTAAAAAAGCAGTTCAAGTCTAACAGAAAGACGAGAAAGCAAACAGAAAACCCCCACCAAAGGCGTCGCCTTTGGTGGGGGTTAGTTAAACCTATTTTGCGTTTGAATATGCTTTTTCTAAAGCTTCGAGGAAGTTTATTAAATTTATAGTTGTGGTTGCGGTAACATCGGCGTCGGTTGGATATCCGCTTTGATCTAGAGCCATCATCTTGACTTCTTCAACCGTTTTTCCAATCATATATTGTTCAAGTCCCGCCATCTGCTCATAGTATTCTTTGCCAATAGGGGAGGCCGCCGCCATTCCATAGTCGTCACCTTGCTCAACCTTTGTCATCGTATTTGCTTCGGAAGCTATCGTTCCGTCAACGTTAAACGAGTTTCTTTGTTGCGCTGTGTCGGTTGTTGCCGAAACTATCTTTCCGTCTGCATCAAACGAAACTGCTACCATATAGGTGTCTATTTGTGCGGAAGCTCCAACTTCACCGTCCGACTCGCCGATTGTTGCGGTTGTAACAGTGCCAAGTCCGGTTGTTGCCGGCATCCCGGTTGTTGCTTTTGCGTTGGCATATGCTTTCTCTAAAGCCTCGAGATGGGGAGTTAAGTTTATTGTGGTTGTTGCTATAACATCGGGGTCGGTGGGATATCCGGCTTCATCTTTTTCAAGAGCCATAACTTCTTCAACCGTTTTGCCGATCATATATTGCTCAAACCCCGCCATTTGTTCATAGTATTCTTTGCCGATAGGGGAAGCGCCTGCCATGTTGTAGTCGTCGCCTTGTTCAACTTTTGTTCTAAGCTCAACTTCGTTTAAAGCCATTCCATCGAGATCAAACATCGCCAACTGTTGTGTTACGTCTATGTTAGCCGACATAATTTTTCCGTCGGTGTCAAACGTAGCAACAACAATGTATTTGTCGATTTGTGCAGTAGGTCCCGCTTCGCTTGAAGCTTCGGCGACCGTAGAACTAATTACTGTGCCAAGCCCGGTCATGTAACCGTTTTCGACTTGTTCGGGAGCAGGTTCAGTTGTGGGTTCGGGGGTGGTTTCGGTCGTTTGTTCTGGAGTAGGTTCAGAAGAACACGAAACCAAAGCAAACGCCAAAATAATTGCAATAAATAATAGAAATAATTTCTTCATTATAATTTCTCCTTCTTAAGAAACAACTTTGACATGATTTTAACAATTAAATCTCTACATGTCAAGTCTAATTTAATTAATTTTTTAAAAACAGAAAATAAAACAATTTTTTCAAAAAAAATTCAGTTTATTTGTTGTGCTTTCTTTCATTAGTTTCTCTTATTTTGCTTCTTTTATACACAAAATAAAACCAATAGGCAATAGCTATCGAAACCACAACTCCAAAAACAGAAGAACTGCTTTGGTTTGAAAGGGTTTTTAAAAGAGAAAATCCGCCTGTTGTTAAGAAAATCGCCATCGAAATAAAATACACCATACTGTTTTTCATGTTATATACCCCATTTTTTATATATAATTAACCGCAAAAATACAGTTTATTTTGTTTGATTTAAGATTCAGATGTTTAATAGGTATTTGTAAATGTTTTTAACTTAGTTTTTCAAACTTTGGATAGGTGCCGGAATATAGCCTTTTCGCGCAACAAATTCTTCTTGAGCAAAACCATTTATAGGCATGATAGGTCCGCCACCTAAAAGGCCCCCGAAATTTAGTTCGTCACCAACATCATAACCTTCGGCGGGAATTATACGAACGGCTGTTGTTTTTTGGTTGACCATTCCTATCGCAGCTTCATCCGCAATTAATCCGGCGATAGTGTCCGCTGTTGTCTTGCCGGGAACAATGATCATGTCAAGTCCTACCGAACAAACAGACGTCATAGCCTCAAGTTTTTCAAGGCAAAGAGCCCCCTCGCGAACTGCGCGCATCATTCCGCTGTCTTCTGATACCGGAATAAATGCGCCCGAAAGGCCACCTACACGACCCGAAGCCATAACTCCGCCTTTTTTAACGGCGTCGTTTAAAAGTGCAAGACAAGCGGTTGTCCCGGGAGCTCCGCAACGTGAAACACCCATTCTTTCAATTATTTCGGCAACACTATCCCCTTCGGCGGGGGTAGGAGCAAGAGAAAGATCAACGATTCCGAACGGAACACCAAGCATTTCCGAGGCTTGTTCTCCGACGAGTTGTCCCATTCTTGTGACTTTGAACGCTGTTTTTTTGATTATGTCGGCTATCTCGTTTATAGAGGCTTGTTTTCCAGCCCTTGCAAGCGCCGCCGCCACAACACCAGGACCCGATACGCCTACGTTGATAACACAATCCGGCTCGCCTACGCCGTGGAAAGCGCCCGCCATAAACGGGTTATCTTCGGGAGCGTTACAAAACACAACAAGTTTTGCACAACCTATCGACTGCCTATCCGCCGTTTTTTTCGCGGTTTCTTTTATAACTCGGCTCATCATATAAATAGCGTCCATGTTTATTCCGCTTTTGGTTGAACCTATATTTATTGAAGAGCAAACAAGTTCAGTCTCAGCAAGAGCTTCGGGAATTGAAGCAATAAGCTCTTTATCGCCTGCGGAAAAACCTTTGTGTACAAGCGCAGAATATCCACCGATAAAGTTAACCCCAACCGCGTCTGCTGCTTTTTGCAAAGTCTTAGCGTATTTAACTGGGTCGCCGCCCGATACACCGGCGAGTATCGCTATCGGTGTTATAGAAATTCGTTTGTTTACGATAGGAATACCGTATGTTTTTTCGACAGTTTCTCCAACCGAAACAAGGTTTTTTGCCTTGGTAGTTATCTTGTCAAAGACTTTTTCACAAGAACGGTCGATATCGCTGTCGGCACAGTCGAGAAGCGAAATTCCCATTGTTATCGTGCGAACATCAAGTCTCTCGCCTTGGATCATCTGCACCGTTTCTAGTATGTTTTTAATATCAAGCATCTTAAAACTCCTTATATACGGTGCATGGAATTAAAGATGTCTTCATGCATAACGTGTGCGACAAGGCCCATTTTTTGTATCTCTGCGGTCATTCTTGTGGAAAATTCGGTGTATTCGCACGATAGCTTGTCTATTTCGGCTATCATAACCATCGTGAATATGTCTTCCATGACGGTTTGGGTTACATCGATAATGTTTGCTTTGACTTCGGCACAAACAGCCGAGGCTTTTGCTAAGATGCCGACAGAGTCTTTGCCGACGATTGTTATAACTGCTTTCATACGTTTAGAGTTTCCTTTATAAATTTTTTTAACGTTTGCTTATTACATATTGTATTATATAGCATTGTGGTTTTTTTATCAATCTGAAAATTTATCTTTGTTAAAACCTCTTATAAAAAAATCTAACCTAAAAATATGGATATTTTATTACAAATTAATTTCGGTTTTGTTATTTATGGGATAATATGAATTGTTTTGTAAACTGTTGACAAAAATTAGAGGATTAATTTAAATAGAAAAAATTTATATTTTGATTTGTTTTGCTGTTTCGATAGTTGTAAAATTACATTTAAATCTGTTATAATTTGAAGAACAATGTATAAAACGTTGAATTTTGTTTTGTGTTTTAAAAAAAGAGGATAATATGAAATTTTTTGCGTACGATTCGCCGCTTATGAACTCGCTCTCAAGACTTACAGATCTCGTAGTTTTAAACGTCTTTTTTATAATTTGCTGTCTTCCTGTTGTGACGATAGGCGCCGCAACCTCCGCACTTTATTCGGCGATGTTCAAGCTTAAAAGTGATGAAGGGCAACCATATAAACAGTTTTTTATTGCGTTTAAACGAGACTTTAAACAATCAACAATCTTTTTTATTTTGTATACGTTACTGATTGCCTTTATTGTTTTTGATATATATGTAGTTTTGATGATTGATATAGGTTTCGAGATTGTGTTTTTTTCTGTCTTGGGTCTTGTTGGGATTACTGCAATTTTAACGTCGTGTTGGTTTTATCCACTAAATGCAAAGTTTGAAAACAACCTTAAAACACAGATGTTAAACTCGCTTAGAATCTCACTTGCAAAGTTACCGATTTCTTTTTTGATGGCGGTTATTTCGCTAGCACCGATAGTTCTTTTGGTAGTGCTGCCTCTTTCGATGTTTTTACAAATATCTTTGATATGGATAATAATTGGTTTTGCGGGAACGGCGAGCATTAACTGTTCGCTTATCAACAAAACGTTCAATGCTCTTTTAGGAATAGACCCCAAAAAAACAACAAGATGAATAAACTCTTATAATTCATAGTATTTAGCTTTTAGGTTGTAAAAATTAAATATGTCAAGGGGGCAACTTCGATGTACTCTAAGATCAACAGTTTTGGTTTGTTTGGATTATCGGGATATCCAGTTACGGTCGAGACCGATACGGCGATGGGCTTGCCGTCGTTTGATATTGTCGGGCTTCCCGATGCGGCTATATCCGAGTCGAAAAATCGCGTTAAGTTTGCGATTAAAAACAGTGGTTTTAGTTTCCCCACAGGACGGCTGACGATTAACCTTGCGCCCGCCGACAAAAGAAAATCGGGACCTTTGTACGACATTCCTATGTTGCTTGCTATATTAAAAGCGAGCGGGCAATTAGAACAACCTCTCGACGAATTTGCCTTTTTGGGTGAGCTGTCGTTGAATGGAGAACTTCGCCCAATAGTAGGCGCCCTTCCCATGGCGATTGCCGCTCGAGACAACAATATTAAAAAACTATTTTTGCCAAAACAAAATGCCAAAGAAGCTGCGGTTGCGATGGGGGTTGAGGTTGTCGGGGTTGAAAGTGTTAGGCAGCTTGTATTAATATTGACTGGACAAGCAAAAGCAAATCCAGAACCAACGCCGGTGTTTGAACAGTCTGTTCTGTCATATAGCGTGGATTTTTCCGACGTAAAAGGCCAATTTTCCGCTCGCCGTGCGCTTGAAATTGCGGCAGCAGGAGGACACAACATCTTGATGATAGGTCCGCCCGGAACCGGGAAAAGCATGCTTGCGAAAAGACTTCCAACAATTCTTCCGCCTCTTTCGCTTGAACAGGCGATTGAAACTACAAAGATATATTCGGTTGCTGGATATATTAATGCTGAAAACTCTCTTGTGACCGAACGACCGTTTCGTTCCCCACACCATACAGTTTCAAGCGCTGGGCTTTCGGGTGGTGGTTCTATTCCAAAACCGGGCGAGGTGTCGCTAGCGCACAATGGTGTTTTGTTTTTGGACGAACTGCCTGAGTTTCCCCGTGCGACGCTGGAAGTTTTGCGGCAACCTATCGAAGATAACGTTGTAACGATATCGCGTGCGTCGACTTCACTTAGCTACCCTTGTTCAATAATGCTTACGGCGGCTATGAATCCTTGTCCTTGTGGAAATTATGGAAGCGAAACAAAAACTTGTAGTTGTAGCACAAACACTGTTGAGAGATATCTCTCAAAGATTTCTGGGCCGCTTCTTGATCGACTTGATCTACATGTCGAGGTAGGGTCGATAGATTACAGTTCGATATCGGATAAAACAAAATCTGAAAGCTCGGCGGCTATTAGAGAACGAGTTATCAAAGCACGTGATATACAAATCAAAAGATTTGAAAATACCAATATTTCATGTAACGCAAAGATAACAAGCAAGTATATGAGCGAATTTTGTGTGTTGTCTGACAAAGCTGCTGAAACACTTAAACGAGTTTTCGATAACCTTTCTCTTTCGGCTAGGGCATACGACAAAATTTTAAAGGTTTCAAGAACGATAGCAGACCTTTCGGGGAGCGAAATTATCGAGAATATACATATATCTGAAGCCGTTCAATATCGAACACTCGATAAAAAATATTGGAAAAGATAAAAGACGGAAAAATATATGAAAGAAGGGCGAAAAGCTTGGTTTTAGATGTAATTATAATTGGTGGTGGAGTTGTCGGTTGTGCTATAGCGTATGAGATTTCGAGATACGACGTTAAAACGCTTTTGATCGAAGCGGAAAACGACATTGCAACAGGGACGACAAAAGCAAACAGCGGAATTGTTCATGCTGGATACGACCCGAAACCGGGAACGTTAATGGCAAAACTCAACGTTGTTGGAGCGAACGCCATGGAGCAATATTGCAATAAATTAAATGTCCCATATAAAAAATGTGGTTCGCTTGTGTTGGCGTTTGAAAATCAAGAGATGAAAGAGCTTGAAAAACTGTACAACAGAGGGATTGAAAACAAAGTTTTTGGTCTTGAAATGTGGGACGGCGAAAAGGTAGCAAGCGAAGAACCTAACCTTGCAAAAGTAGAAGGAGCGTTATACTGCGAAAACGCCGGGGTCGTTTCTCCTTGGGAATTAGCGCTCGGTCTTGCGGAGTTTGCGGCAAAAAACGGCGTCCAGTTTTCGCTTTCAAATCCTGTTATAAGTATAAAAAAAGACGACGATATATATATCGTTACAACCGAAAAACAAAGCTTTAAGACAAAAAACATAATAAACGCAGCAGGGCTTAACTGTGAAAAGATACACAACATGGTTTTGCCTGCAAAATATAAAACATCTGCCCACAAAGGACAGTATTTTCTTTTGGATAGTTCCCAAAACGACCTTGTAAAACATGTTATCTTCCAATGTCCGAACAAACTTGGAAAAGGTATCTTGGTGTCGCCTACGGCACATGGAAATATTATAATAGGACCAGACAGCACAGAGGTTAACGGAAACGACACGTCGGTTACACGAGACGGACTTGCGTTAGTTGCAAAAGTCGCAAAAAAAAGCGTGCCTAGCCTTGATCTTTCAACTACGATACGAAATTTTGCCGGCGTGCGTTCAATTATCGATCAAGAAGATTTTTTGGTGGAACAAACATCAAATGGTTTTTTTGAAGCCGCCGGAATAAAATCTCCGGGACTTGTGTCGGCTATTGGCATAGGAAAATATATGTTAGAACTTTTAGAAAAAAGCGGTTTGGAACTTGCCAAAAAAGCGATTGTGGAGCATAGTCGAAAATATGTAGATTTTAAGCATATGTCGGCCAGTCAACGAAAAAAACTTATTGAACAAGACCCGTCGTACGGTAGAATTATCTGTCGTTGTGAAAGTGTTACCGAAGGCGAGGTCATAGATGCGCTTAACTCCCCGATAAAACCCGTTTCGCTTGACGGTATAAAACGAAGATGTGCGGCAGGTTCAGGGCGTTGTCAGGGTGGATTTTGCTCACCGCGTGTGATGGAACTTATAGCTAAACATGGCGGTGTTGGTTTAGACGACATACCGCAAGACAAAAGTGGAAGCTTTATTACGACGGGAGACACAAAAGGGGGAAGCCGAGATGTATGATTTAATTGTAATCGGCGGAGGACCCGCAGGGCTTGCAGCGGCGCTTTCGGCACATCAAAACGGCGTGAAAAAGATTCTTATAGCTGAACGTGACAACGAACTTGGCGGAATACTTAACCAATGTATCCACAATGGTTTTGGGTTACATCGGTTTAAAGAGGAACTAACAGGCCCCGAATATGCGTTAAGGTATATAAAAGAGGTTGAAAAAACCAATATCGAGATAGCACTTGACACGATGGTGTTAGAGATTGATCAAGACAAGACAGTTCATGTGGTAAGTAAATTAGAAGGGTACAGAACGCTTAAAACAAAGGCGATAGTTCTTGCTATGGGATGTAGAGAGAGAACGAGGGGCGCTATTGCAATCCCCGGAACGCGTCCGTCCGGAGTTATGACGGCGGGGACGGCTCAAAGGTTTGTTAACATCGAAGGAAAGATGGTGGGCAAAAAAGTCGTGATACTGGGATCTGGGGACATAGGACTTATCATGGCGCGGAGAATGACGCTTGAGGGTGCTAAGGTTCTTGCGTGTGTCGAACTTATGCCATATTCCGGAGGGCTTACACGAAACATCGTTCAATGTCTTAACGATTACGATATACCGCTTTATCTTTCGCACACAGTGACCGAAATTTTGGGGGATAAAAGGCTTGCGGGAATAAAGGTTGCAAAGGTTGACCAAAATCTTAAACCGATAAAAGAAACAGAGTTTTCAATTGATTGTGATACGTTGTTGCTTTCGGTCGGTTTAATTCCCGAAAACGAACTTACGACAAGTCTTTCGTTGCCGCTTGACAAAGCGACAAAAGGCACATTGGTTTATGAGGATATGAGTACCCTTAAAGAGGGGATATTCGCTTGTGGAAACGTGCTTCATGTACATGATCTTGTTGATTTTGTTTCGGAAGAAAGTGAGCGAGCTGGAAAATCCGCGGCAGAGTATATTTTAGAGGATATTTCCTCAAAAGAAACAGATGTCGTTGAGGTTAAAGCCGGCGACTCGGTTGGTTATGTCGTGCCGCAGTTTTTGCGTGGGCAAAATATCGAAAAAAAGGTCGAGATGTTTTTTAGGGTAAAAAGAGTTTTTGCGAAATCTACTGTAGTTGTCACTAAAGGTGGCGAAATGATAGCGTCGTTCAAGCGCGAACACATGGCACCGGGCGAGATTGAAAAGATATCTTTGCCAAAGGTTTTGCTTGAAAAGAACGACGGCAAAGAGATTTTTGTGTCGGCGGAGGAACGGTTATGAAAGAAATAATATGTATAGTCTGTCCTAAGGGGTGTCATGTAAAAGTGTCGGACGATGCAAACGAAGTTTCGGGTTATGGTTGTGAGAGGGGAATTAACTACGCTAAAAATGAGATGACAAACCCTGTCAGAGTTGTGACATCTACCGTTGTTATTAAAAATGCTTTGTACGACAGGTGTCCCGTTAAAACTAAAGGCGAGATACCAAAACAAAGGATGTTTGATGTTATGCAAGAACTTGCAAAAACGAAAATAAACGCACCGGTTGCGGTTGGAGATGTTGTTATAAAGAATGTTTTGGGCCTTGGGGTAGACATAGTTTCGACAAGGGATCTAGAAAAAAGAGTTTAAAGGAGAAAATATAATTTGTCAGAGATATTTGTGCTTGTCGTTTTTTCGATTACAACACTTAATGTTTTACTTTGGCTTTTAAAAGAAGTTATCGTAAGAAGTAGAAACGTCAACAAAATTAAACAACAAGCAGACAAACAAGAGCAACAAAAAACAACCGAGACAGACGACAATATTTAACAAATTTGGTGTTGACTTATATTGTTACACCATTTAAAATAATGAAAGATATTTAAATAAATAGTATATATAGGAGGGTGTCCTTATGGATTTTAAACAAAAATATGAACTTTGGGTTCAAAACGTCAAAGACGAGGAACTTAAGGAACAACTTGATTTAATAGCTTCAAACGAACAAGAGATAATGCAAAGATTTCTAAACGACATAGCGTTTGGAACGGCTGGGCTTCGCGGAATTATTGGAGCGGGTTCGTTTTATATGAATAGGTACACCGTCGGTAAAGCCACCCAAGGTTTTGCGGATTATCTAAACGAATGTTATGGTGGCGGTTCGGTAGCGATTGCGTATGATAGCCGAAACAAAAGCGAATTTTTCGCAAAGCTAACCGCTTCGGTCTTTGCTCAAAACGGAATTGATGTACACATATATTCCGAGCTTATGCCGACGCCTATGCTTTCGTTTGCGGTTAGAAAACTTAAAGCGACCGCAGGGGTCATGATAACCGCGAGCCACAATCCGGCGGAATATAACGGGTATAAGGCGTATGGTTCAGACGGTTGTCAAATGACGACAGAGGACGCCGACGCGGTGTTTAACAAGATTCAAAACGTTGATATCTTTAAAGACATTAAAGAGGGCGATTTTGAGACGTTTGTTAAACAAGGAAAGATAAAGTATATTCAAAAAAGCGTTATAAACGATTATTATAAAGAAGTTTTAAACTGTTCGGTGTCACACGATGCGGTTCAAAAAGCCCCAATTAAGATGACATATTCTCCGCTTAACGGAGCGGGAAACAAACCGGTTAGGCATATTCTTTCGGAAATCGGAATAAAAGATGTTGCAATAGTTAAGGAACAAGAACTTCCCGACGGAAACTTTACAACGTGTAGTTATCCAAACCCCGAAACCAAAGAAGCGTTAAAACTTGGGATTGAACTTGCACAAACCAATAAATCAGATATCATGATAGCAACCGACCCAGACGGCGATAGGGTAGGCGTTGCGGTTCGCCACCAAAGTGAATATAGGATTCTTTCGGGCAACGAGATGGGTATATTGTTGTTAAACTATATTATATCGGCGAGAACCGCCCATAAAACGATGCCGAAAAATCCAATAGCGGTTAGAAGCGTTGTTTCTTCCGCGCTTGCGGACGAGGTCGCGAAAAGCGGCGGAGTCGAGATGAAGGTTGTTTTAACCGGATTTAAATTTATCGGAGAACAGATCCTTTTGCTTGAACAAAAAGGTGAACAACAACGCTTTATCTTGGGATTTGAAGAAAGTTGCGGATATCTTTCGGGAAGTTACGTAAGGGATAAAGACGCGGTTTTAGCGTCGATGTTGCTTGCCGAGATGACGTGTTTTTATAAGGCGAAAAATAAAACACTTATCGACGTTCTCGAAGGACTTTATGAAAAGTTTGGAGCGTATAAACATAGCGTGTTAAACTTTGCATTTTCGGGGGCATGTGCTGCAGACGACATGGCGAAGGTTATGGATAAAGCGAGAAATGAATATCCGAATACTTTGGTTGGGAAAAAGATAGTTTCGGTTGCGGATTATCTTAACGGAGTTGAATTTGATATCAAAACTAAAGCAAAAACACCTATTGATCTTCCGTCGTCCGACATAGTTAAATACACCCTTGAAAATGGCGCTGAGGCTATGATGCGCCCATCGGGAACTGAACCTAAGATGAAGATTTACCTTACAGCAAAAGAAAAAACTGAACAACTTTCAGGAGAACTTCTCGACAACTTATCTGCTGAATTAAAAGAAATTTTCAATTTATAAAAAAATAGTTGCAATTATCTTAAAAATATGTTATTATGTTTTGGCATATTGACGAGCAAAAGAGGTGAAAAGAGTGAAAGAAGGCATCCATCCAAAATACGTAGATACCACAGTTACATGTGCTTGCGGAGAGGTTATCAATACCAAATCCACGCGCGAAAATATCCGTGTTGAAATTTGTTCTAAATGCCATCCGTTTTATACCGGCAAGCAAAAGCTCGTCGACACAGGCGGACGTGTAGACAGATTCAAAAAACGTTTCAACATCGACTAGTTTTCATGTTTTTGGCGTTGTTTAGCAACGTCGGCAATCAATTAAAGCATGTAGGTGCGGAGAAAATCCGCCCAAAGACCCGAGGTTTTCTCTTTATGGAGGGGATCTCGGGTTTTAGAATTTTGCGTTTTCAAGACGCTTATGACAAAAAAGGATTTTTTTATGGACTCAAGTTACAAAACACCGTCAGGCTACGGCGAAACGCTGTTTGTTGAGAAGAAATCTAAGTTTATTGGTTACTGTGATATGGTCGAAACCGAACAACAAGCGTCTGATTTTATCGCGAAGATAAAATCAAAGCATAAAGACGCAACACACAATTGTAGCGCGTTTTATCTTAAAAATGGCGGAATCTCTCGGTGTTCAGATGACGGGGAGCCGTCTGGAACCGCCGGTGTGCCTATACTTGAAGTTTTGCGAAAAAGCGAAACGTTTAATGGTGTTATCGTGGTAACAAGATATTTCGGCGGAATCTTGCTTGGGGCGGGAGGACTTGTGCGCGCGTATTCCGAAACGGCGTCGCTTGCGCTTAAAGCGTCGGGGATATCAATTATAAGGCTTTGTTCAACGGTTGAAATATCGGTTGATTACAGTTATTACGAACGCGTGTGTCGCATTATAGAAGCGATTGGGGGCAAGACGGCAAACGTTGATTTTACAGCCGACGTAACCTTTACCGTTACATTCCTGTCAGAAGATGTAGAGAGGTTTACAAAAGAGCTTTCGGAACTATTAAAAAAAAATATAGATAATTTAAAACAAGAGCAAAATTTTATGCCTTTTTAAAATCCCCGTTGATAGGGCGAAGTTCCAAAGCGTCGAAAAACCTATATTTAAAGCCTTGTTTATAAACTTAATAGATGGAATATAGTAACAGGGCTCTGTTGTTGTTCACTCTATAAAATATAATATCACCACAAAATACGATTACGGGAACCAATATGGCCAAATTTATAGTTAGATTTATTTTAAAAATAATACAAAATATATTATTTTTTTATTTTTTTGAAAAAAATAAAAGGGTTTTTTAATTTTTTTACTTATATAATAAGTAGGAGGTTTTTGTATGAATATAAGAGAAACAGCCGAACAATTTGAAAGAAATTCTTTAAGCGAATATGCGACTCTTTCGGAGAATTCTGTCGGAAGAGCGCGAAAAGAACAAAAATGCGATATTCGGACAGATTTCGCACGCGATAGGGATAGAATAATACATTGTAAGGCTTTTAGAAGATTAAAGCAAAAAACGCAAGTTTTTCTTTCTCCTGAAGGGGATCATTTCAGGACAAGGCTAACCCACACTCTTGAGGTTTCGCAGATTGCAAGAACGGTGGCGCGTGCTCTTAGGCTTAACGAAGACTTAACCGAGGCTATTGCGCTTGGCCACGATTTGGGGCACACTCCGTTCGGTCATGCCGGAGAACGCGCTCTTGCGACGGTTTGCCCTTTGGGGTTTACACATTATGCCCAAAGTATTCGGGTGGTTGAAAAGCTTGAAAAAAATCACCAAGGTTTAAATCTCACAACAGAGACGCTTGACGGAATAGCAAACCACACAAAGGGAACTTGGCCAAAAACGCTTGAAGGGTGTGTTGTGCGCCATTCCGACAGGATAGCGTTTTTGAACCACGATATCGAGGACGCTATTGAAGCGGGCGTTATATCGGAAGAGGATATCCCAAAAGAAGTTGGACAAGTTTTGGGGTTTGGTAAATCAAAGAGAATTACAACGCTTATTAAATCGTTGGTTCACAATTCAAGCAGTGAACTTAAATTTTCCGACGAGGTTCAGCAAGCGTATGATGAGCTGTACCATTACATGTTCAAAAAGGTTTACTTAGACACAACAAACGCAGTTAAATCAGAGGAGCATAAGGCGGTTGAGCTTGTTTCGACGTTATATAACTATTATGTTGGGAAAATGGACAGACTTCCGAAATACTACCAAGAGATTGCTAGGCGAGAGTCCCTTGAAAGAGCGGCGGCAGACTATATATCAGGAATGAGCGACGGATATGCTATATATACATTTGAAAAAAAATTTATGCCGCACAGGTGGAAATATTAATTAATGCGTAATTCGTAATTTCGGTGCACCTTACGGTGCTATTTAAATACATGTTTTTTAATTTTCTCGTCGATTTGTGGTTAAGTTTTAGTGGCAAAGCAAGCAAAACTTTCCTCCCCTGCGACATTTTTAAAATAAACTATTCAAATAACGCCGTAAGGTGAACTTTAACTTTTAACTATACACTATTAATTATTAACTAATGAAAGGGGTGGTTTTGTTGAACTTTACGCCTGAGTTTTTACAGGAACTTCACGAGCGAAACGATATAGTAGACGTTATTTCGGCGTATGTTCCGCTTAAAAAACGCGGACGAATTCATTCGGGCTTGTGTCCGTTTCACAACGAAAAAACCCCTAGCTTTACGGTGTATGAAGACACCTCCTCGTTTTATTGTTTTGGTTGCGGAACGGGTGGAGACGTCATTACGTTTATAAAATTATATGAAAATCTTGATTATGTCGAGACGATAAAACAACTCGCCGAGCGCGCATCTATGGCGCTTCCGGACGAAAAAACCTCCGAGGTGTCTAAACAAAAAGCCACAATAATCTCGGCAAACAAAAAAGCGGCTAGATTTTTCTTTGATAGCCTTAATTCGGACAAAGGAAAACAAGCAAGAGCGTATCTTAGAAGACGAGGTTTAAGCAACTCGATTATAACAAGGTTTGGCATAGGATACGCGCCCGATAGTTTCGGAGAACTCAGAGATTTTTTAAAATCTATCGGTTATTTTGAAAATGATTTGGTTTTAGCGGGGCTTTGTTCACGAGGTAAAAACAACTCGGTTTACGATTTTTTTCGCAACAGGGTTATGTTTCCAATCATCGACATACGCGGAAACGTTGTTGCGTTTTCGGGACGGCGTATAAACGAAGAGGACAGCCCAAGGAAATATGTGAACACGGCGGAAACACTGGTTTACAAAAAAAGCGACATCCTTTTCGGTATGAACATAGCAAAATCGAATAAAAGTAGACGCATAATTTTAGCAGAAGGCCAGCTTGATGCCATAGCGTTACATGAGGCCGGTTTTTCCGAAGCGGTAGCTGTTCTTGGAACGTCGCTTACAGATAACCATGTTCGCCAGATATCACAGTATTCTGACCAAATTATTTTGGCATATGATAACGACGCAGCGGGTATAGCCGCAACAAAAAAAGCCCTTGATAAATTTAAAGATACCGATCTTATAGTTAAAGTTATAAATATAAACCATGCAAAAGATGTCGATGAATATATAAGAAATTTCGGGAAATCTTCGTTTGAACAACTTATAAACGGTTCTGACAATTCGGTTGAGTATCAACTTAAAAAAGCAAAGACAGATATAGACCTATCAACAGACAGCGGAAAGTTGAGTTATATAAAAATTGTATGTGAAATCCTTTCTAAATGCAGCTCAAAAACCGAAGTGGATTTATATGCCGGAAAGGTTGCGGCAGACATTAAAGCGGTTTCCAAATCCGCAATACTTGAACAGACAGAACAAATTAAACGCAGAAGGATATATAAAAAGAAAAAAGCTGACGAAAAAGCTTCGTCCGACGTTGCAAAGAAATTCAATATATCACTTGGCAATATTTCGCAGATTGGAAAGATTTCTGCCGAACAGTATGTTTTGGCTCTTCTCACAAAAAATCCGGAGTTTTATAAAGAGGTTAAACAGTATGTGACACCACAAGATTTTGCCGAAGGGGACTATAAAGAAATCTATACCGTCATGTCACAGATATTTGAAACTGAACTTTATTTGGGGCTTTCTTCTATTACGTCAAGGCTTTCAAGCACCGCAGTAGCAACGCTCGCTGGATGTCTTGCGAAGTTTGACGGAATTAACTTTACGATAGACGACGCAAAACTTTATGCAAAAAAAATAAGCGATTCAAAAGACAAGCGTGGTAAAGACGAGATAGGCAGTATGTCGCCCCAACAGATTATGGAACTGTTGAAAAACAGTTAACAAAAGCGGCAAAAGGGTTGATTGTCAAAAGATTTAAAAGATTAGTTTTTTGACGAGAATCGAGCTGGTTCAAAGTTAATAAAAAAAGAAAAAACATGATAAACAAAGCTTTTTTAAGAAAACTGTCTTGTTTTTTAATTTTTAGCGTTATACATGCTTTTACATTTATTTAAAATACATATTATAATTAAGGAGAACAACATGAGCGGCGATAAAAAACTACTTATCAAAGACCTAATCGAACAGGGGAAGCGAAAAGGAAAGGTTTCGACGAAAGATATTAACGACTTGTTAGAGGAACTTGATTTCGACGCGGAACAAGTTGATAAACTTTATGAAACGCTTGAAGGAAACAGCATAGAGATTGTTGAAGATATGGAAAACGAAACTGAGACTACTACAAACGAAGTTGATGTTTTGGAATATTCTATGGTGGACGGAATAGACGATCCGGTTAAGGTTTACCTTAAAGAGATAGGACGCGTTCCGCTACTTACCCCTGAAGAGGAGGTAGACCTTGCAACTCGAATGGCAAAGGGTGACGTATATGCGAGAAAACGCCTATCCGAAGCAAACTTGCGGCTTGTTGTAAGCATTGCAAAAAGATACGTAGGACGCGGTATGCAGTTTTTAGACCTTATCCAAGAAGGAAACTTGGGGCTTATTAAAGCGGTCGAAAAGTTCGACTATACCAAAGGTTTTAAGTTTTCAACCTATGCAACGTGGTGGATACGTCAGGCTATAACAAGAGCTATTGCTGACCAAGCAAGAACAATAAGAATACCGGTACACATGGTTGAAACAATAAATAAAGTTAAAAAAGTCGGAAGTCAACTTCTCCACAAAAACGGACATGAACCGTCGGCAGAAGAGATTGCGGAAGAGATAGGAATGTCGGTTGAAAAGGTTCGAGAGATAATGCGTGTAGCGCAAGAACCAGTTTCGCTTGAAACCCCAATTGGCGAGGAAGAAGACAGTCATCTTGGCGATTTTATCCCGGACGACGATGCGCCCGTTCCCGCCGATGCTGCTATGCAAACTCTTTTACGTGAACAAATAAAAGAAGTTATCGAAACATTAACTCCGAGGGAAGAAAAAGTTCTTCGTTTGCGCTTTGGGCTAGAGGACAACCACCCAAGGACACTCGAAGAGGTTGGTAAGGAGTTTAAGGTTACAAGGGAACGTATCCGCCAGATTGAAGCGAAAGCTCTTCGCAAACTTCGCCACCCGAGCCGAAGCAAAAAACTTCGCGATTTTATTGATTAAAAACTTCACCTTGGGTGAAGTTCGAGGGCGTCAAAAAAGGTACACCCTCAAAAATGTTGCACAAAACCGCAATAGAGTTTGTAGG
>CAYJFO010000013.1:0-25849 GCA_964369645.1 uncultured Oscillospiraceae bacterium
GTTGGTGCAAAAACGTAGTATTTCTTGTATTTTAAGCTACATCTAATATAAATAAAAAAGGGAAACGTTTAGAGTTTATGGAATATTTTCAAGGGTTTTGCTCGAACACCAAACTAATAGACGACATAAACAAACTGTGTGAAACAAACATGTTGTCACACGCCTTATTGATAGTCGGCGAAAAAGGAACAGGCAAAAATCTTTTTTCAAGGCTTATCGCGAGGCGGTATCTCGAGGACACGAAAAACCTTGTTGAAAGAAACATCCACCCCGACTTTATAGTTGTCAAGGGAAAGACGGCGTCGGGAGAGGTTTCGGTTTCACAGATTCGTGAGACAATTTTAGAGATTACAAAAAGCGCGGTTTCAACCGACGGTAAACGGGTTGTTTTAATCGAAAACGTCAAGACGTTAAACCGAAGTTCTTTTGCGGCGTTGCTTAAAGTTATCGAACAACCGCCACAGGGGGTTTTGTTTATTCTTTCGGCGGAAAGCCGGATTGAGGTTGCGGATACTATATTGTCGCGTTGTGTGGTATACTATCTTGAGATACCAACGACACAAGAAGCAAAACAGTTTATTCAAAAAACATCCAAAAACGTAGACGAGCAAAAGCTTGAGACATTGCTTGAACTATACGGTGGACGGATAGGTTTGGTTCAAAAGGCTCTTAGCGACGACGCTATTTATCAAATGATTTTGTTGTCCAAAAACATAGCAAATAGTATCATAGAAAAAGATGAGTTTTCAACTCTTGCTTTTTTTGATATAATAAAGGAAAGAACAGAGTTTTCTAGCGTTATATACACAACTATAATCGCGCTTAGAAGCCACGGTTTAAAGACGCCACAACACGCGAAAACCGTAGTTCGTATTATAGATGTTTTACAAAAACACGAAAAATATTCCGGAAGATATGCAAATTTAAAACTTGTCGCGACGTCGGCGGTTTCCGAGATATTTAGCATTTAGCTTTCTATGAAAGAAATATGTTTGAATAATAGATATTCAAACTATGCGTTTTATAATTCTGGGGCATTATAGCTTTGAATTTTCTTAACGCATAATTACTAAAAATGTTACGACCCTAATGTGAAACAGAGTTTCATATCCAAGAAAGGATGGTCATATTCATGCAAAAAGTAGTAGGTGTTAGGTTTAGAGGGACAAGCAAGTCGTATTACTTCGATCCTTGTAAGTTCAAAATAAATAAAGGCGACAGAGTAATTGTCGAGACCGCAAGAGGGGTTGAATATGGTGACGTCACAAGCGGTATCCACGAAGTTTCGGAAGACGATATAGTAAAACCTTTAAAAAATATTTTAAGAGTAGCGACTGCCGAGGACAACAAACGTATCGAAAACAACAGAAAAAAAGAAGCCGAGGCTTTTAAAATCTGCGAACAAAAGGTTTTGGCTCGAAACATTGATATGAAACTTATCGATGTAGAATATGCGTTTGATAACCAAAAGATATTGTTCTACTTTACGGCGGACGGAAGAGTTGACTTTAGGGAGCTTGTAAAAGACCTTGCCGGAGTTTTTAAAACGCGTATCGAACTTCGCCAGATAGGTGTTCGCGACGAAAGTAAGCTTATTGGTGGCATAGGAATATGTGGCAAAGAGTTTTGTTGTTCCAAGTTTTTAAACGATTTCCACCCCGTTTCGATAAAGATGGCGAAAGAACAAGGTTTGTCGCTTAATCCCGTAAAGATTTCGGGAACGTGTGGGCGACTTATGTGTTGTTTACAGTATGAACAAGAAGTTTACGAGGAACTTTTGAAGATTACGCCCAAAACCGGCTCTTACGTATCTACGCCGGAAGGAAAAGGCATGGTAGTCGAGATTTCTTTGCTTTCGGGTATGCTTAAAGTTCGGCTAGACAGCGCGCCCGACGCTGTTCCACGTGTGTTTAAACGCGAACAAATCAAGGTTTTAAAAGACGCGGTTTCCAAAAAAGGTAACGATTCAAAAAAATAATTTTTTATTTTTTATAAAATTTTACTTGAAAAAAAATATATATGTGATATTATATTTTTTATAAAAAGCGAAAGCTTTAAAAAAATTTGGAGGTTTTTATTTATGTCTCGTGTAATTAGTGATGAATGTATTTCTTGCGGAAGTTGTGAATCTTCATGTCCCGTTGACGCTATCAAAAGTGGAGACGACAAATATGTTATCGATGAAGCGGCTTGCATAGATTGTGCTGCTTGCGAAGACACATGTCCAGTTTCTGCAATCGCAGAAGCGTAAGATTTAATCATTTAAAAAAGCATAAAGAAAAACCGCCTGCGATTTCTCGTGGGCGGTTTTTCTTGTTAATCAATATCGCTTAAGCAAAATTATTTAAACTATTCGAGTGTGAAAAGGCTAGGATCTTCAAGATCTGACGGCATTTTCGGAACTACAACATCACCGGCGATGATAGCCGCTGTTGCTTCTTCAACTGCTGTAAGAACTTCTGCGGGGATAAGGTCTTGCGACGGAGCGATTCCAACGCCTTCGTTAGTAAGGTCGAAGTAGAGCGAGCCGCCAGCGAATTCGCCGTTAACTACTTGCATAGATACTTCGTAGCAAGCGTTGTCAACGCGTTTCATAGCAGAAGAGATTACGTGTTCGGGAGCAAGCGAGCTTTGATCTTTGTCAACGCCGATTGCATAGATATCGTTTGTTTGAGCAGCTTCGATAACGCCGTTTCCGGTTCCGCCTGCTGCGTGGTAGATAACGTCAGCGCCTCTTGTGATCATGTCGGTTGCTGCTGTGCTTCCGATTGTTGCATCACCAAAGTTGTTTGCGTTGAATTGAAGGATTTCTGCGTCGGGGTTAACCGATTTTACGCCCGAGATAAAGCCTACGCCAAACTCGTTCATAACATCAAATACCATTCCTTGAACGTATCCAACTGTGTTAGATTCTGTTACCATACCTGCGATGATACCAACGAGGTAGGAAGCTTCGTGTTGAGCAAAGCCTAGCGAAGCTACGTTCGGAAGGTCAACAAAGCTATCAACGATAGCGAACTTTTGGTCAGGATATGCTTCTGCTGCCGCTTGGGTTGCGTCTTGAAGCATGAAGCCAACACAGATGATGAGGTCATATTCTTCATCAACAAAAGTTTCGATGTTTGTTTGATAGTCTGCGTCGGTTTTAGATTCAAGGTAGTTAACTTCAACGTTAGCGTTGTCTGCCGCTAATCTTTGAAGACCTTCCCAAGAAGTTTCGTTGAACGATTTGTCGTTAACGCCGCCAACGTCGGTTACCATTCCTATTTTAAACATTTCTGCTGCGGGTTCAGTTGTTTCTGTTTCTGTGGGTTCGGTTGTTTCAGCTTCGGGAGCTGCCGGTGTGCAAGCTACGAAAGCAACTACCATAACCATTGCCAACATAAGAGCCAATAATTTTTTCATGTATACTATTCTCCTTTAAAATATGTTTGTCTGAAAGCTATATTCAAACTATATAAAGTATACAACATAATAATATAACTTTTCAACAAAAAAAAATAAATTAACAGTTTACAAAACAATGACAGAATGAATAAATATAATATTTGTTTATATTATTGTGCAATACGTCTATATTCGGGCTTGATATATATAAAATGTTGTGAAAATATTGACTGTAAACTTAACGCATGATATACTTAATTAGTAAAATTATTGTTAATATTTGCATTGATGCATAATGTTTCATGCGTAGTGTTTTTTGTTTTGCATCTATTTTTGTTTTTATTGCGATTGCCGGGGGTGCCAAGTGGCGCAACAATCAACGTTCTCCTGGTCTAAATATTTACCTTCACAACAAAAAAGGAGAAAATTATGAACAGCAAAACTTTCAGTTTCGGGGCACTACCTAAAAATGTAGCCGAGCTTAAAGCTTTACCCGAGTTTAGATTAAACTCTCCGTTTGAAGCTGCGGCGCTCACCGTTGTTTGTCTGTGTAGGTATGCGATAGACGTCGACAGTGGAATCGAGATGTTGAACGCAATAAAGGGTCCCCAACCTTTGTCGGCATATGACCTTAGATTTTTGAAAGATAGGTTTATGGATAAAGACTATGTTCCGAGATCTTTTTTGGAAGGAACAAGCCCCGAAAACAGCTATACCCCGTCTGTGCCGTATCAAATAACGGTTTTTGAAAACCCATATTCCTATGCCGAAGATGGTTATGCAAAACTTTTTGTTAAATCGTCCGGGGCAGACAGCGAACGTTCGATAACGTTACGGCAAAAAGGAGAAGAGTGGTTTTTGTGGGAACAAGCGTTGCTTTCTGGTATTCGCGTTCCGGCTAAAGATGACGCTTGGGCGTAACCTATAATAGAATAACAACAATATAATTAATAAAAATAAAACACCTCGCATAGAATTTTAATAACAAAATTGTATGTGAGGTGTTTATTTAATTGATTGGTTTTTTTGATGATATATCATGTATAAGTGAAAAAAATGTACGGTTGTTTTTGAAACAACTTTCCGAAAGATATTATGCCATAAGATATAAGAAAATAGGATATTCTGAAGATAAAAGAGAGATAGGCTCAATTTTGATAGGGAAGTTAAACGACCCCGTTTTGCTCATGGGCGGAACACATGGAACCGAGTGGAGTTCGGTTGTGTGTCTTTTAAGGTTTGCCCACGAACTTGCAAAATCGCTTGATAACTATGACGAACTTTTTGGGATTAACATACACAAAACTATAATGACAAGGGGGGTTGTTATAGTTCCGCTTGTTAATCCGGACGGTTACGAGATAGCGCGGACAAATGGCGGAACCACGTCGCGAGGTTTCCGCAAACTTCATTGTAGCGAAAGTTTTAGATATTGGCAGGCGAACTCAAGAGGCGTTGATATAAACCACAATTTTCCGGCGGGGTTTTTCAAAGCCAAACGCGCGGTCGAAAGTATTGGAATAACCCGCCGTTCTCCAACAAAATACGGTGGTTGTTTTCCGTTTAGCGCGAGAGAAACACGAAACATCCTTTATCTTTGCGAAACTTCGCGGTTTCGTTCGGCATATTCTTTCCATTCACAAGGCGAGGAAATTTTTTGGAACTACCAAGGACTTGCGCCCGAAAGGGGAAGATATATAGCGAATACGTTGGCGACGCTTACGGGATACAGCCTTGAAACGCAACAAGGTTCTGCGTTGCACGCAGGCTTTAAAGATTGGTTTATAAAACGCTACAAAAACCCGGCGTTTACGATTGAACTAGGAAAAGGAAAAAACCCTCTACCATATAAAGATTTTGAAGCTATCTACCAAAAGGTTAAACGAGCAATAGCGGTAGCAACGATTATATAGCATCTTGTCGTCAGATGAAACTTGAAAAATGCCCCTCGGTCAAAGTTGATTTGACTGGGGGGCAAGCTTTTAATCGACGCAAGTTGCTTGTTAGGAGTTTCCTTTGAAAATCGTCCCTATTTCTTGCCTATCGATTGCTTTATAGAGGTTTTTCGGATTGTCTCCGTTTAATATTATCATGTCGGTTGATGTATCTTTTATAATCGACGCGGCTTCTATCTTTGTCGCCATGCCGCCAGTCGCGTAATTGTTGGTTGTTCCGCTTGAAACGGAGCGGGCAAAGTCGAGGTTGTCGATCTCGCGTATAAGTTTTGCGTTGGGGTTTGTTCTAGGGTCGCTGTCATAGACGCCGTCTATGTCGCTCATTATTATCAAAAGATCTGCACACACAAGCTTTGCGACGACCGCCGACAACGTGTCGTTGTCGCCTATCTTAATTTCGCTTGTGGCTATCGTGTCGTTCTCATTGATGATTGGTATGCTGTTGTATTCCAAAAGTCTTGTTAGCGTGTTTTTGGCGTTTTCCCGTCTTGTTTCGTCGCTTATGTCGTCACGCGACAAAAGAACTTGAGATACCGTGTGGTTGTATTCAGAAAAAAATCTGTCATACATATACATGAGCTCACACTGTCCAACTGCGGCGCACGCTTGTTTTGACGGGATGTCTTGTGGCCTTTCGTGTAACCCAAGTTTCCCAACCCCAACCGCAATAGCTCCCGACGTCACGACCAAAAGTTCTGTGCCGGAATTTTTAATATCCGCTAAAACTTTGACTATCGATTCGATTTTAAAGATGTTGGGGTGTCCGGTGTTGTGGGTTAAACTGCTTGTGCCTATTTTTATAACAACTCTTTTATAGCTTTTCATTGAAAAAGTCTCTCGTTTCATATTTAACTTTTTTAAAAATGCATCTATAATATCAACGCTTTTTTTGATTTCTTTTAATGATAGAATTATACATTAAAAATAACTTTAATTCAAAGTTTTTTTAAAGCGGGGCGTGAACATGTAAATTTTTAAATGACACGAGGATTAAACTAGCCCCCCTCCGAGAGGGAGGCGGCAAAATCTTCGGTTTTGACGGAGGGAACTTATGAAATTTAAGCGCAACATTCCATTAAAGCGACCGCAGATATTTAATAGCTTCCGTTCCGGCTATTGCCCCGTCTGAAACGGCTTTCGAGATCTGTAAAAGTCCGCCTATCGTATCTCCGGCAGCAAATAACCCCGGAACCGCCGTCGCCATACTTTGGTCTACGACTATCTTTCCGTTTAAAACTTCGGCGCCGAGTTTTCTTGCAAAGTCGGAACTTCCGGCTATGCCAAGTGCGACAAACAAACCGGAAACATCTATTTCGGTTGCATCGTCAAAAACTACCTTTTCGACAGCGCTAGAGCCTTTAATCTCTTGTATCTTTTTTTGTATTTGGATTATGTTTTCTGGTATTTCGGTTGAGAAGGGTTCTCCGTTTGACGCGATGTAGACCTTGTTCGCAACGTGCGAAAGTTCTTCCGCTTCCTCTAGGGCGTATTTGCCCGATCCCAAAACGACGACGTCTTTTCCTTTGTAAAAAAATGCGTCGCACGTCGCACAATAGCTTACGCCTTTTCCCTCGAACTCGTTTATGCCTTTGATGTTTGGCCGTTTTCTTGCCGCGCCCGTCGCAAGGATTAAAGCGTCGGCGTTATATTCCGAAAGCGTTGTTTTAACGACAAAGTTTTGTTCATACCCAATGTTAATAACCTCGTCCGTTACAACTTCAACGCCAAGTCGTTTTGCCGCCAAAACTCCGTTTTCCAAAAGTTTTTTCCCCGAAACAGGTTCGGCAAAACCATAGTAGTTTTCGATCTTGTCCGCTTTAGCAAGCGCTCCGCCGTCCATTCCGATTATCGTTGTTTCAATTCCTCCCCTAACAAGGTAAAGTGCCGCGGAAATTCCGGCAGGACCTTTTCCGATTATAACAGCTTTTTTCATGTTTTAGATCTCCTTTATTTAATTGTTAAATTAAACAATTATGTATATTTTTAGATGTACAACGTTTTTGATGTGTGGTAGACTATACCTAAGAATATTATACACGAAAGGCAGAAAAATTAAATGTCTAAAAGAGTTTTTTTAATAGTTGTCGACAGTTTTGGAATGGGCGAGCTTCCCGACGCCGCCGAATTTGGCGATGTCGGCGCAAACACGCTTAAAAGCGTTTCGACAAGCGATAAATTGAGCGTACCCGTTTTGAACTCGCTTGGGCTTTTCAACATCGACGGAGCAACAGGACGACCAAAGGAACAAGACGTTATCGGGTCGTTTGCGCGACTTGCGGAAAAGTCGATGGGCAAAGATACGACGATAGGACATTGGGAGATAGCGGGGGTTGTTTCAAGCCGCGCGCTTCCGACATATCCCGACGGTTTTCCGCGCGATATTATGGAACAATTCGAAAAAGCGGTCGGCAGAAAAACCGTCTGTAACCTTCCGTATTCCGGAACCGAAGTCATAAACGACTACGGCGAACACCATATGAAAACGGGCGACTTAATCGTCTACACCTCGGCGGACAGCGTTTTCCAAGTTGCGGCACACGAAGAAGTTGTCCCGATTAAAGAGCTATATGAAATCTGTGACACGGCAAGAAAGATCTTGACCGAAAGCAAGACCCATGCTGTTGGTCGCGTTATTGCACGGCCGTTTATCGGAAGTGATAAAACCAACTTCAAAAGAACAACTAATCGTCACGATTATTCTATCAATCCTCCTAGCGACACGATGCTGGATGTTATTTCAAAATCAAACCTTAGCACGATAGGTGTTGGAAAGATATACGACATCTTTAACGGTAAGGGGGTGACAGAAAAGATCATTTCTAAAGGCAACGACAACGGAATGGATATTACTATCGAACTTGCTAAGAAGGATTTCTCTGGGCTTGCGTTTGTAAACCTTGTTGATTTTGACATGGTTTTTGGACACAGAAGAAACATAGAAGGTTATGCAAACTGTCTTTCGGAGTTTGATGTGAAGCTTAAACAATTTATGCAACATCTTCGACCTGACGATATATTGATGATAACCGCCGACCATGGTTGCGACCCCGGATTTACCAAAACGACCGACCACACGAGGGAATACGTTCCGCTTTTGGTGTATGGAGACAAGGTCAAACAAGGGGTTAACCTCGGAACCCGCGAGAGTTTTTCTGATATTTCGGCAACTATCCTTGAGTATCTTGAGCTTTGTGCCCCACAACTTTTTGGGGAAAGCTTTTTAAACGAAATTTTGGTGTAATGTCAACAATATTTTAATATAAAGAAACTCCGTCGCAAGGCGGAGTTTCTTTATATGCAAAAACCACCGAAAGTTTTCGGCGGTTTTGAAAATTCTATGAAGGTTGTGTTGTTTTTTAATATGGTTGCTCTGGCATGACTATCGCGGCAATTATGTAAAACAACAAACTGCTTCCGGCAAAAAGCAATAACAGGACAAACCCCAAACGGACAAGCGTTGAGTCAAACCCAAAATATTGCGCAAGTCCACCGCACACCCCAAAAATTTTTCTGTCTGTTATAGATCTATAAAGTTTTTTATTTTCCATCTTAAGAAATCCTCGCTAAATATTTAGAATAGCAGTAAAGTTTAAAATTTTAAAAATACGATAGTTTTTATACAACGCACAACAATTATTTCGAGCAAAGGCATTTTTAGCAATCATTTAAAAAAACAGATTAGTCTCGTTAAAACTAAGATGTGCGCCCATAGTAAGTCCAACTACCATAAGCGACAGACCGACTGCAAGGACTATTAAAATTCTAAGTAAATTTTTCATAGCCGATAACCGTTTACGAGAAGTTTTACACAAACTTGTTTTATTGATTTGAAAAATAACATCGATAGCCTTCTTGCGCTTTCGATGATTAAAAACGAAACAAGAAAGTTGACCGTTGCAAATCCCGTGTAAAACAGAATGTTCGCAAGCGATGCCGGCAAGAATCCGTTAATAATCAAAACTACCCCTATAAGAGCCAGTGCAAAGCCGAGAAAGACCAATAAAACCTCAAAAATAAAGATTAAAATCGTAAGTATCGTTACCAACACAGCCAACAAAGTTATCTTTAAGGTTTTGATAGGCATAAAGCAAAGCGCAAAAACTAACATTCTAAGCGGAAGCTCGGTTGCGTTTTGCTCCGACTCGGCGACGTATTCCCCAATGATTCTGGAAACACAAGCCGCGGGAGATTTGAATTTCTTCGCAAGGTAACCCTCGTCGTTGTCGACAAGAGATAACTGCTCGCGATAAAAGGACAGGGCGGTCTCCTTTTTGTTTTCAGGAAACCCCTTTAACCTATAGTCGATGTTTTGCAAAAATTTCTCACTGTTCATCATAGACCCTCTCTGGTTAATAAGGTGGGGCGAGGTTGTGAAAAGAAACAGGGATATTCTGGTAATATATGGTGTGTATTTGCAAAATATTTATTGAATTATTACTATTATATAGCGTATTTATTTAGTTGTCAAATTAAATCAAATTTTCTGTAATAATTGTAGCAAACATACAATTTTTTTAAAAAAAGTTCATTTTTGCCTGCCTTAAGCAAAAAATCTATACAAAATCCGAGCTTTTTTGTCTTTTTGTTAGATTATAATTGGTTGTATAAACATTATACAGTTTAAAACAAGCCAAAAATTGGTAAATATAACAATACATTTGTTTACATTTAATAATAAAAACAAACTTTTTGTTAAAATATTTAATGTTTTTATTAATTTATATCTTTAAATCAGACTATATCTATGTTATAATTTTTACGTAAATGTAAAGAAATTATTAATTTATGCATAATTATTACATTTTAAAAGTGTATAAAATGTCTTGAATATCAGTAAGATACAGCTTTTTTGTAAAGCTGATTGCTTGAATGTTTTGAAAGGGGTTTTGCCTGTGGTGATTCTTTGTAAAAACAAAGTGGTAGGCGCAACAGCATTTGTTGTCGGTCTAGGTTTGCTTTGCTTTTCTTTGCAAGTATCGGCGCAACAATCGCCTGAATCTGGCAACATTGCAACAGAAAAATACAACCTTTCACAAAACGAACAACAATATCTTGAAGGTATCGACAGTCTTAAAGTTGGATACTGTGAAGGGAAACTCGAACAAAACGACCACTATAACGAGTTTGGTTTCATGCGCGACTCGATTGAAATGATTTTGCGAAATGTCGGAGTAGATTGTAAGTACGTTACCTTTTTAGGAAACCAAGCTGGTTTGGAGCTTTTAAGTAACAATAATGTGGATATAGTGTTACCGTGCCCAGAATGTGTTCCTGTGTATATTGAAAATGGTTCAAAGCCAACCGAAAGTTTAATTCAACTTCCATTTATATTCGTTGCCAACCGCAACGTTGACCAAGCAAAGGCGCTAAACAAAATAGCAGTTGTCGAAACTTTTTCACATATACAACAGCTTAAAGCAGATTATCCCAACAGCGAAATTGTGTTTTTTTCTGATATTGAACAATGTTATCTTGCGTTGGAAAACGGCCAAGTAGACAGATTGATTGATAGCTTTTATGCTTCAGAGTATAAAATCGAATCTTCATATTACAACTATGCCGAGATAGTTGAGTTTACGTCGTTTGGCCAAGATGTTGTCTTTTTTGTGGATGAAAACAACCAAGCACCGTTGCTTGAAATTTTGAACAAAGAGATAAATTTGATCTCGACTAACCAAAAAAATTCGATTGTTTATAAGAATCTAACCTTGACACATGATCGAGATATCTTCAGATATATATTTTCTCGATATCAAAACGAGATTATCTTGTCTATTTCTGCGCTTGCCGCCGTTATAATAGTTATCTTGTTTTTTATAATTGAACACAACCGAGCAACGCGACAAAAACTTTGGCAAAAAGCTTATATGGACGCAAAAACCGAACTTCCAAATCTTGCGCTTTTTAAAAAAGAATCAAAAAAAATTATCGAAAGAGAGCGCTCAAACAAATACTGTATAGTCCAGTTTGACGTAAAAAAGCTTTCGCTCATAAACGATCTGTACGGATACGAAGAGGGCGACAAGGTAATTTTATCTTTACGTGATGAGTTTAAAAAGCTGCTAATTTTAAACCAAGACTATCTTGCAAGGATAAACGCCGATGTTTTTGTTGCACTTATAAGTTATCAAAATCGTAGCGAGATAGATATCCGTGAGATTTTTGAAAATATCTCACAAAGGGTTTATAAAACAACGGGGCATTTTATCCAACTTTCGATAGGGGTTTATTTTTGCGAACAACACGATGAGATGTTTAGCGAGATAAATAAAAAGGTTATATATGCCCACAAAGAAGCAAAAAAGAATTCGGAAAACACAAGCATATATGAATATGACGACTATGATCTTCAAAAGCTTGTGCGACAAAGCAAGTTAGAAGAACGAATGCGAATCGCGTTAACAAACGGCGAATTTTTGACCTATCTCCAACCGAAATATTCCGCTAAAACGGAACAGATTACGGGCGCCGAAGCGCTTGTTCGGTGGAAGACCGCGGAAGGCGAGTTTATTATGCCGGGCGAATTTATTCCGCTTTTTGAGAAAAACAAATTTATCGTACAACTTGACCTTTATATGCTTGAAAATGTAATAAAGACTATACGAGGTTGGATAGATCGAAAGTTGCCTACTTGCAAAATTGCGGTTAACTTTTCTTTGTTACATTTCGAGGACAACAACTTTGCGAAAAAGATAGAAGATTTAATTAAAAAATACGACATCCCACCAAATCTTATCGAGATCGAGATAACCGAAGCGACGTTTTTAGACAGAGGAGAAAAAACGCGACATATAATAAGCGAACTACATAGTATCGGCGTTTTGGTTTCGATGGATGATTTTGGAACGGGTTATTCGTCACTTGGACTTTTAAAAAGCATAGCGGTTGATTGTGTAAAACTAGACAGAAGCTTTTTTGAAACGTCGGATAGCACACGCGACAAAGCAAAGATAGTTATCGAGTCTATCATAGATCTTTGTAAAAAGCTTAACTACGAGACGGTTGCAGAGGGCATTGAACATCGCGGACAAGTAGAATATCTCAAAGATTTGGGGTGTGACACTATTCAAGGGTATATCTTTGGGAAACCGATGACTATCGAACAGTTTGAACAACTTAGAAGCTAATAGTTAATCGTGACGGTGTTGCTAAAGCGACTAATTTACATATTTCGCTTTTTGTTTTTTGTTTCGCGCCGCAAGTGGGTTTTAATTTTGCTTAATTTTAATTTAAAGGAGCATTGATAATGTCATTAGAAAAAGCACGAAAACTTGATAGCACAGATGTTTTGTCGTCGTTTAAGGAGCGGTTTTTTATACCGAACAATACGCTGTATTTTGACGGAAACTCGCTAGGCCTTTGCACTAAAGATGCTGAACAGCAAGTTCTTAAGGCTCTTAACGATTGGAAAACCCTTGGCATAGATATTTGGACCGATAAAACAGCGAACTACTTTACATATCAAGACCGATTAGGCGCGCTTCTAGCGCCGCTTATCAACGCACAAGACGACGAAGTTACGGTTTGTGCAAACACTACGCTTAACATACATTCTGCTATCGCGACGTTTTATAACCCGACAGAAAAGCGAAACAAAATTCTTGTGGACGACCTTAACTTTCCTACCGACCGTTACGCTATCCAAAGCCAGATAGCTCTCAAAGGTTTAGACCCGAAAGAGGCGCTTAAAACGGTTAAAAGCCGCGACGGAGATTTTATTTATGAAGACGATATCATACAAGCTATGACAGAGGATGTTTGTATAGTGATGTTGCCGTCCGTTTTATATAGAACTTCGCAACTTGTTGATATGAAAAAGATATCACAAGCGGCGAAACAACGCGGAATTATCGTGGGCTTTGACCTTTGCCATTCTATAGGTTCCGTTCCACACGATTTCAAAGACATCGATCCCGATTTTGCGATTTGGTGTAACTATAAATACCTAAACGGTGGCCCCGGCGCGATAGCCGGACTTTACATAAACAAAAAACATTTCAAAAAACAACCGGGTCTTCTTGGTTGGCATGGAAACGACAAAAGCGTTCAGTTTGAGCTTTTGCCCGATTTTAAATCTTCTGAATACGCCGGAGCATGGCAGACCGGAACACAGCCTATTCTTTCGATGGCGCCAATCGAAGCTAGCCTTAAAATGTTTGCCGAGGCCGGCATACAAAACATTCGCAAAAAATCCCTTGCTTTAACCGATTTTTTGTCTGAACTTATACAACAAAAACTTACTCAATATGGTTTTACGATAGCAAATCCAAAAGAGGACAGCTCTCGCGGGGGACACGTTGCGTTGCGCCACAGCGACGCGATTAGAATAAACGCTGCGTTAAAAAGCAAAGGGGTTGTTCCCGATTTTAGATACCCAGACATAATTCGCCTTTGTCCCGCCGCGCTTTATGTATCGTTTGAAGACGTTTACAACGTTGTTGAAATTCTAGTTGAGATTATGCAAAACAAAGACTATGAAAAGTTCCCCAACAAAGCCGGAACGGTTGCATAAATTTATCAATAAAAAAAACAATTGAATTTGTTGATTTTTTAACAAAGATAGTTTATAATAAGAATAGTTTCGGGGCGGGGAGAGTTTCCCCACCGGCGGTGAAGCGTTTTTAACGATAAGCCCGCGAGCGTAGAGCAGGAATTCGGTTTGAATCCGATGCCGACGGTATAGTCCGGAGGAAAGAAACTGAGGGAAAATAGACGTAAAAGACAGGTTGTTTTTTGCATTGTTTGTTTTTCTTTAATTTGCTTTTTTGAAACTTGTCCCCGAAGCACAGATTGCTTTGGGGGCTGTTTTTATTTAAATGCAAAAGTAGTTGTTAATGGCGAGTTTTGCGTTTAAAATCTTCGTGGTTTGTATTTGCTTTATGCGAAACTGCCCAAAACATTAAGGTTTGTTAAGAAAGGACGATTATAAAAAATGAAAAACAAATTAAACATAAAGCGCCTTGCAAGGCTTGGGATGTTGGGCGCTTTGTCGCTAGTGTTGATGTTGCTTGTTAGGTTTCCGCTTTTTCCCGCGGCGCCGTTTCTCGAGTATGAACCGTCGTCGATACCAATATTAATAGGAACGTTTTTGTACGGTTCTTTTTGGGGTGTTGCTATAACGGTTGTTGTTAGCGTTATACAAGGATTTACCGTAAGCAGCAGTTCTGGCGTAATCGGAATATTTATGCACCTTTTAGCAACAGGAGCGTTAAGCATGGTTGCCGGAATCGTGTACCAAAAGAACAAAACAAAAAAAGGCGCGCTCATAGCGCTTGTTCTTGGGAGCGTTGCTATGATCGTTGTTATGGTCATATGGAACTATATATTAACCCCCGTCTTTACCGGTATGCCACGTGAAGAGGTCGCAAAACTCATAGTGCCTATAATTATTCCGTTTAATGTAATTAAAGCCACGATTAATTCGTGTATAGTCTTTTTGGTTTATAAGACGGTTAGCAAATACTGGGGAGAATAGCCGTTTAGGGAATGGTGGAATTAGGTTGTAGGAACGGTCAAAATCCAACAAGGTTAGAAATACCGTTCCAAAATTTTAAACAGCATATGTTAATTAAAATGCAATATTTTTTGCCACAATAAAAACCTTCCGAACTACACGTTGTTCGGAAGGTTTTTAGCTGTTATTTAATTAGAGATTAGTATTATTATGTTTTAACCATCGACGTAAGAATGTCGACCGCGCGTTTAAACTGGACGTCGCCGTCTTCGGTTGGGCTGTCGCTACGCACAAAGCCCTCGAACGCGTCGATTGCAAAGCTTGGTGTTACGCCTAGTTCGTCGATAGTTTCGCCTGTGGCGGTTAAAAATCGTCCGACAGTAAGATATATGCCCGAACCGTCCGCAAATTCAAAAACTTGGCTGTATTTTCCTTGTCCTGCCGTCGTGTTCCCGATTATTTCACACGACGTTGCGGAATCCTTAAGCGTCTGTGCAAAAACTTCGGCATATCCCGTCGTCTGTTTGTTAACAAGAACGACAAGCGGAACCGCCAATACCTCTTCGTCCGACGTTGAAAGCGCGCGAACTTCGTTGTTTTTAAACTCAGCGGTAATGGTTTTGCCGGCAGGTAAAACCATGTTGACCATCTCGGCTATAGCGTTAAAACTGTTGCCGCCGGCAGTGTCGCGAATGTCGATTATTAGGCCGTCTGCCGCTTTGGACCGCGCAGATAAAACTTCATATTCAAACTGTGCAACTGCCGTGTCATTAAAATGGTTGATACTTATGTAATATAGGTTGTCGTCACGTAAAAATCCGTTTACCGACTCGGCATCAAACGACGTTTGCGCAAGATCTACGGTGTATTCGACCGCATCTCGACGATAAGTTACCGAAACCCTTGTGCCCTCAACGCCGTAGAGATAGTCGTTAGCCTCCTCGAAGGGAATGTCGGTTACCGGTATTCCGGCTATCTCAACAATTGTATCCCCCACAACAAGCCCAGCTTGCGCCGCCGGAGAGTTTTCGATGACTCTGTTAATGTTAATATATCCGTCGGACGCCGGCAGACATTCAAGGCCGACCGAAACTATCGTTCCGGACGCCGCCGCCTCGAAGTCTTCAACGTCAAGCGCCGTAAGGTAGATAGTGTTTTCGTCGTCTATCCCCGAGATATACCCTGCCGAAACTTCGTCAAACAACTGAGTTTCGTTTATCTCATAAAAGAAATTTTGTCTAACAACCGTGTCGATCTCGGTTAGCTTTGTGTAAAGGGTTGAACGCGTTTTGAATCCCTCGACTTTGGAGTCGAAAAGTCCCATAGAAAAGATCATCGTTGCGGTAAACGTCATCGCTATCGCGATAAAGATAATCGAAACCGCAACTCCAACCGTGATTCTTTTATTCATATGTTGATAATGCTCCTTTTCTTTCAAGCCACTGTGTTTTGAAAGTTTATTTTCAAACTTATACATCGCCAAAGTTTGCGACCGCAAGCTTTTTGCTAAAGTCGGTAGTTGACGATTTATTTTTTTAATTAATACGATTTTATGCTATAGGTGTTACATCCTATTATACTATATCTGTCAACCGCTGAAAAGCTTAAAAAGGCATAAATTATTGAAAATTCAAAAGGTAAAATTAATAAAAAAAAGTTGAAATAAAAAACCGTTTATCGTATTCTATAATTAGCAATTAAAAAATAAAGAGGATATTTTTATGGATAAACTTCAAACCCCAGACAGACAAACTATCGAAAAGTGGCTTTTAGACCCAACATTTTTTAAACTAAACAGGTTGGACGCGGTTTCAGACCACCTGTTTTTTGAAGATTTACAAACGCTTGAATCTAACGATAAAACTCTTTACAAGAGTTTAAACGGTGTTTGGAACATAAGATTTTCAAAAAATCTTGAAAACGCACCGACTGATTTTTACAAAACTGATTTTGACGTTTCGGATTTTGACACGATAAACGTTCCGGCACACGTCGAAACAGAAGGTTTTGACAAGATACAGTATGCAAACACAAACTATCCTTGGGACGGAAGAAAGTTTTTGCGCCCCCCTGTCATTGATCTTGAAAACAATGCCGTTATGAACTACGTAACGTTTTTTGACCTACCCGAAAACTTTTCTGGCAAGACGGTTTGTATAAATTTTAACGGAGTTGAACAGGCTTTTTGTCTTTGGGTTAACGGCGAGTTTATCGGATATTCCGAGGACAGCTTTACCCCGTCGCTTTTTGATTTGACAAACTATTTAAAACCAGCTGACAACAAACTTGCGGTTCAAGTGTATAAACGAAGTAGCGCCGCATGGATTGAAGACCAAGATTTCTTTAGGTTTTCGGGGATATTCCGCGATGTAGTTTTGTACGCAAAACCCAAAATTCATATAGAGGATTTGTGGGTTAAACAAAACGTGTCGGATGACCTTAAATCGGCAACCATCGAAGTAAATGTTAAGGTTTTGGGAACCGATGACCCAAATATAGCGCTTGAACTTTTTGACATGAGCGGTGATTTGGTTTTTAAGGAGAACCCGAAATTTAACTTTATCACAAAACCGAAAAAAGAAAAAAGCGAAAACGACATTGAATATTTTGTCGCGGACAAGATAACGCTTGATGACGTGAAACTTTGGGATATAAGTAAACCGTATCTATACGATTTAAGATTAACCGTTAAAGATAGCGAACAAAATGTTACGGAATGTGTTTCGCAAGCGATAGGTTTTAGGCGTTTTGAAATCAAAGACAGCGTTATGTACCTAAACGGAAAACGCATTATTATAAATGGCGTCAACCGCCATGAATGGAATCCGCGAAAGGGCAGGGTTATTGGCGAAAGCGAGATGCTTTTAGACCTTGATATAATAAAGAAAAATAATATAACCTCTGTAAGAACAAGCCACTATCCAAACCAAACGTTGTGGTATGAACTTTGCGACCAACACGGAATAGCCTTGATGGACGAGACAAACCTCGAAAGCCATGGTTCTTGGCAAAAACAAGGTTTATGCGAACCGTCTTGGAACGTTCCGGCAAACTTCCCAGAATGGCGCGACTGTGTTATAGACCGGGCGGTTTCGATGTTCGAGCGCGACAAAAACCACCCGTCAATTTTGTGGTGGTCTTGCGGAAACGAGGCGTATGCCGGCGAATGTATAACCGCGATAGGGGACTATTTCAGAAGCAAAGACGACACACGGGTTGTCCATTACGAGGGAAGTTTTTGGAATAGAGATTATGACGACATCAGCGATGTCGAAAGCCGAATGTATGCTTTCCCAGACGCTATCGAGGAATATCTTAAAACGGACGGTAAAAAACCATTTTTACTGTGTGAATATATGCACAACATGGGGAACTCTATCGGAGGAATGGAAAGTTATATAAAACTTTTGGATAAATATCCATCCTATCAAGGAGGCTTTATTTGGGACTTTATCGACCAAGCGTTGTATGTAGAGAAAAACGGTAAAGAGGTGCTTTGTTATGGCGGAGATTTTTCCGACCGCCCAACTGATTATAACTTTAGCGGAAACGGCATAATTGCGGCGGACAGAACCGAAAAGCCGGCAATGAGCGAGGTTAAATATTGGTATAGCACTCGGGAACAAAGAGAGTTGCACGATCGTAAAAATCAAAAGGCGTTTGAACAAAAAGAAAAGTTTATCGAGATAGATAACTCTAAAAGTTTTGAACTTGTCGAAGGAGATGTTCATTTTGGCGTTGTTGGTGAAAACTTCGAGGTTCTTTTTTCGCATGTTCGCGGCGGCCCGGTGTCGCTTGTATACAGTGGTTACGAATGGTTATACCGTGAGACAAAACCTATTTTGCACAGAGCACCGACAGAAAACGACACTGCAAATGGATTTTTGCAAAAGAGCGGAATATTAAAAACGGCGGATTTATATAGCGCCGTTTCAAAACCCATAATCGACAAAAGCAAAAAAGACGAGGTTTCGGTTACCTACATATATAACACGTTAGGCGTAACAAACACATATGTTAAATACACCGTGTACAAAGACGGCACAATCAAGGTCGATGTTAAACTTGTCGGAAACGAAAAACTTCCGTCGCTTTCGCTTTTCGGTTTAGAGTTTATAACACAGGACAAAATAAAAAGCTATACCTACAAAGGGTATAGCGGGGAAACATATCCCGACAGATATAAAGGCGGCGTTTATGGATACCACACCGAAACGACAAAGCTTCCGAACTACCTTGTGCCACAAGAATGTGGTTGCCACGTATACAGCAAGTTTTTCAAGCTACACGAAGACAAGGGCAGAAGTTTGACGTTTGTCCCGAATGACGAGAGCTTTCATTTTTCCGTGCTTCCAAACTCGACAAGCGAGCTTGAAAGCGCGACTCACCAAAACGAACTTCCCGAATTCAACCGTACGTTTGTGCGCATAATGTCAAAGATGCGCGGGGTCGGGGGAATTGACACTTGGGGCGCCGACGTCGAAAGCGAATATCATATATCGGCGAAAGAGGACATAACGCTTAGTTTTTATATAAAAGGGAACTAGAGTGAAATTTTACCCATAACGACAGGATGTTTCGCCCCCGTAGCCGCGGGGGCGTTGTTGTTTATTCCGTTTAAAGTTTCGTTTGCCAAAAGCGCAAACGCAACCGCTTCTTTTGCGTCGCTTAAAAGGCCGATATCCTCTTGTGTTAAAACATCGATCTTGGGCAAACAGTCTTTAATCATGTTTAAAAGTGTTTTGTTGTACACTCCGCCTCCGGCAACTATAAGTTGGTCCGGTAACGTTTTGTATATATCGACGAGTGCTATTTTAATCGTCTGTGCGGTTAGATTTGTGACAGTTGCGACAATGTCTTTGTCGCTAATTTCATGGGCTTTTGCAAACTTGAAAATTTCGTCTACATAAAGTTCGCTGTATTTTTCTCTGCCGGTTGTTTTAGGCAGCGGCTTTTTATAATATTCGTCGTTTAAAAGATGTTCCAACAGTTGTTGGTTTGGTGTGCCGCTAGCGCCGAAATCGCCGTTTTTGTCATAGGTGTGCTCGCCGTTTGTAACCTTTGTGTACACGGCGTCGATAACCATGTTTCCGGGACCCGTGTCAAACGCCGTGACTTCTGAAAGACTACAGTTTTTCGGAAGATATGTTATGTTTCCGATGCCCCCTATGTTTTGAAGGGCGATATTTTTTGTGTCGCTTGCGTATAGGATAAATTCTGTGTACGGAACAAGCGGAGCGCCTTGCCCGTCTGCCGCCATGTCGCGAACACGAAAATCAGAAACGACGGGGCAACAAAGACGCTCGGCTATAGCGGAAGCCTCTCCGATTTGAAGCGTCGATTTAACTTGTTTCCCATAATAGTTTTCTGTTATTGGTTGGTGGAACACCGTGTGTCCGTGCGAGCCGACAAAATCTATATCGCCTTTTTTAACCCCTGCTTTTTCGCAAAGCATCTCACAAGCATCGGCAAACATCTCGCCAAGATAGAAATTAAGTTGTGAAAGTTGCGACGATCCGCCAAAATCGCCTTTGGCTATTTTAAGCAGATGTTTTTGAAAATCGCTTTGATACGGCGTTGAAACAAAACAAATTGTGTTTACCTTTGTTTTGACTCCTTTGCCCGAAATGTTTACCAAAACGGCGTCTATGCCGTCGGCGGAGGTTCCGCTCATAAGGCCGATTGCAAGTTTTTCTTTTTTGTCGCTTGTCGGGATTAAACTATACATTTAAGTATCCTCGATATACATTTAATTTATTTAGCCTAGTTATATTTAAACAATAAAAAACAAAGCTTCAAGTTTATTAAACCATAAAGCTTTGTTTTTTTCAATTAGTTATTGTTTGTATGTTTTACAAAGTCAAGCTTGTTAAACACATCAATTTTAAATTAGTTGTATTCGACTGCGGTTAAAAATTCGCCTGTGTTTGTGAAATATTCAATAGCGATACCTTCCGCTTCGGGAACGTATACTCTAAGGCTTTCAAGCAATCCTTGATAGTATTGGGTAACCGAAGGATCGGGGGTTTCAACAGTTTCAATCATTGCGTTGTTGTCGCTAAGTTCGTTGATAAAGGTAAATTGATATACAAGATAGTTGTCAATTTCAAAGAAATCAACGTCTACAATTGCTGCTTCTTCAGGGCTACGACTGCTTAAAAAATATTCTCTGTTGTATTCAATAAACGCTTCGATAGTGGTGACCGATTCGTCTCCATAAGCGGCGGCGACACCGGCGTATTCAGCATAGACAATTAGTTCGCCGTCTGCGTTATAATACGCAATGATGATTGATTTTGCGCTCGGAATAAGATTTTTTAAGCTTTCAAAGTTGCTGTGATATATCGAAGAGTTCGCTGACATCGTTTCTTCAATCAACGGTCTTGTTGCTTCGGGGTCGGGAAGTTGGTCGATAAATGTAAGCTTAAATACCAAAGAACCGTCATCTTCGACGATTTCTTGTGTCATTCCTTCGGATTCAACATCGTGTACACCCAACAATCCTTCGTAGTTTGCTTCAATATAGTCGGAAACAGTAGGTTCGTCTGAAGAGCCTTCTTCGTACGATGTGTCGCCTTCATACGACGTGTCGTCGCCACAAGCAACAAACGCAAAACACAAGACTAAAGCCAAAAGTAGTGCTAAAAGTTTTTTCATTTTTTTCTCCTATTATTTAAAAGTTGTGAGTAATTATATCATATTTAAAGTATTTGTGTCAAATGACGAAAAACAATAGCTAGTTTTATACAATTTACACAATGAAAACTGGTTAACTATTTAATTTGAATAATGATAACTAAAATACAAGTTGTACTAAACCTTCGTTCAATTGCTTTATCTTGAAACTTTATATTGAAACTTTCGTTTTTGCATAATTTGTTATATCTTGTTTTAATATTTTTGTAACCTTTTTACCAAAAAAACAGTAGATCATTTTACATATCGCATAAATATTTCCTGTTCATGTTGGCGATATGCCGAAATATTTTTATTCTATTGACAATCTAATGAAACAATGTTAAATTCAAACAAACTTTGAAATAAAAATTCTCGCGCTTCGATTTATTAAGAAATAAATATTCCGAACTGCGATTTTTATTTTTTAAGTAGAGTAGTATATTTTGAAAAATATATTAATTTTTAGGAGGATGATCTAATGAACAAGATTTTACGCAAAATTTTGGCAATGACACTTGCTTTGGTGCTTGTTTTCGCGCTCGCAGCTTGCGCGGCAGAACCCGCACCGACCGAAACCCCGACAGAGGGCGGAGAAGTTTCAAGCGAACCTATCGAGATTTCGTTCTCGTTCTCGGACAACGCAACGCTTCCTTTCCGTGAAGATTGGCCTATCTTGGTTGAAATTCAAGAACAAAACAACGTTGTTATGAACGTTGAACCGATTCCAATCGCGGACTACACAACAAGAGTTAGCTTAATGCTTAATACTGGACAAAACGCTCCCGACGTTATCTTGGGACAAGCTACAAGAGGCGAAAACGCTTCGCTCGCTTTGAACGGTGCTATCGTTCCAATAAGCGATTACAGCGATTGGACCCCGAACTTTAACAAATTTGTTGAAGAAAACGGCTTGCAAGACGACATCGACGCTATAAAACTTCAAGACGGCAAATACTACTATCTCCCCGCAATGTATGACACCCCGTTCTACGACGGCGGACTTATATTGAGAGAAGATTATCTTGAAGAAAAAGGATTTGAAGATCCCAAAACTTTTGACGATCTTTACGAAATCCTTAAAGCTTATAAAGAAGAAAACCCCGACAGCTATCCGCTTACAATACTTGCAGGACCGCGCGTTCATTACAGAATGACAATGCCTTCATACGGCTTGAGCATTGGTAAAAACGGCGCTTCTGGAACAAACGTATTAAGCTGGGACTATGACGCTATGGAATATTTCCCCGCAGCGATTAGCGACGAATATAAAGAATACATCATGACTCTTGCACAATGGTATGACGAAGGCTTGCTCGACCCAGAAATGGCTGAACCTATCGACGGCGATCGTTGGGCTCAAAAACTAGCTGGCGGCGACTCGATTGCAACATATGCATACTATGACCAAATTGGCGGAGTTGAAGCTGCAAGCGAAATTGAAGGCTTGAACTTTAACATGTATCCTCCCCTTGAAGGAACCGCAGGAGCACACCACCAAGAAAAGAGCAAAACAGGAACAGGAATTATGTTCCCAATAGCAACAGCAGAACGCGACGACTTTGAACAACTTGTTCGTAAAGTTGACGAAATCTTCTTTGGCGAAGAAAACGCAAAAATCTGGTGCCTTGGAATTGAAGGCGAAACATACACGATGGACGGAGATACAATCGTTTATTCTGATGACCTTGTAAATTCTGAAAACGGCATCTACAAAGAAATGCAACTTTCATATGGCGGCGGTGTTGACGGCATGCAACTTATCTGGATCAACGCTCGCGAAATGACAAAATATGACGAAAACTATGCAGCAATCAACCAAGAAGTTGCAGCTATGGACGAAGCGATTAAATCGCTTCCACCACTTGCACAGTTTGACGATCTTCAAGCAGAAGAAGCTGGCTTGTTGCAAACTCCTTTGGCAGATGCTTGGGAAAGATGGAACGAACAATTCCTTACTGGTCAACTTGACATAGAAGAAAATTGGGACGAATATGTTGCAGAGATGACAACGCTCGGAATTGAAAGATTCAACGATATGTACAACGAAAGTATTCAATAGATTATTTTTGTTAAAACGTTGGAGCAAATAACGACTTAAATAAACTAAATGATGTAAAGATGAATTTATATCATTCCACGTAAAAGAAGTAGGGACAGGGCTTGCCCCTGTCCGAATAAGGGGAAATTTCTCTTATTTCGGACAACCGCAAGGGTTGTCCCTACATTTTAATGTGCCTAAACAATTACAAATTTGAGCAACTTGAGCAATTTTAAGTAATTATAATTAGAAAAGAATTTTAAAAATAGTTTTAGTTTTATACTTTCGGGTAGAAACAAAGACCCAAATAAAAAAGGAATGGTCAAAGGCTATGCAAAAAACAGCAGTTAAAAAAATCAAAAATAAACCCGAAAAAAACCGACGAAGGTCGGACGCTATAAAGAAAAACTTAAAAAAATACTGGCAACTATACGCGTTGCTTATTATACCTGTTGTATATTTTATTGTGTTTAAATATCTTCCTATTGCCGGAAGTGTGTTAGCGTTTCGTCGTTATCGTCCCGGCATGGGTGCGTTCGGAACCGAATGGGTGGGATTTAGATATTTTGAACTTTTCTTCAAAGATCCTGCGTTTTGGAATGCACTTAAAAACACACTTGTTTTGTCGATCGGAAATCTTATAATTAACTTTCCGCTACCAATTATTTTCGCAATTTTGTTGAACGAAATTAAAGCGAAGAAGTTTAAAAAATTGATTCAAACGATCTCTTATATGCCAAGGTTTGTTTCAACGGTAGTTATAATAGCTATTCTTTCGGAACTTCTCTCGCCTTCTTCGGGACTTTTAAATATATTTTTAGAAAACGTATTCGGCATTGAACCAATCTATTTCATGAACAGCGCAGACTGGTTTAGGCCTATTTATATACTAACCGATTCGTGGCAGTTTACGGGGTGGGTTGCGATTATCTATCTTGCCGCAATAACTTCGATTAACTCTGATTTGTTTGAGGCCGCCGAGATAGACGGCGCAACAAAACTTCAACAGATACGATATGTAACAATTCCTTCTATTTTGCCAACGATTATGGTTATGTTAATCCTTCAAGTCGGGCGTCTTTTGACGGTTGGGTTTGAAAAAGTGCTTTTGATGTACACAAATGGAAACGCTCCGGTAAGTGATATTATTGATACGTTGGTGTACAGAACTGGTCTTGCTAACCAAAACTACTCCTATGCTACCGCAATTGGGCTTTTCACCGGCATAGTTGGTGTTATCTTGGTTTCGGGAGCAAACTCTTTGAGTAAAAAGACGACGGGCGAAAGCATCTATTAATTGTAAAACTTGCAAATCCAATGATTGAAAGAAGGTTTTTAACATGACTAACGCAAAAACTGCTAACCTTAGAAAGAAAAGGAAATTAGATTTTTCTCCTTTTAATATATTTGTATACGTCGTTATGATATTGGCGCTTATCGTATACGTAATTCCGTTTTGGTATATAATCGTTCTGTCGGTATCCGACGCAAACGATATATTAAACAACAACATTGGAATTTTTCCTAAAAGCATCAATTTTGATGCGTATATCGAGATATTTAACTATCCGAACTTTTTTAGAGCATACGGGAACACTTTCTTTTATACGATAGTCGGAACAGCGATTGCTATGGTTATGACGATAGCTTTTGCGTATCCTTTGTCGAAAAAGTTTTTGTTTGGAAATAGTTTTTTGAAAAAACTTGTTATATTCTCGATGTATTTCTCGGGGGGGATTATCCCGAACTATCTTATAATTTCAAACCTTGGGTTAACGGGGACAAGATGGGCAATGCTTTTGCCGTTTGCCATTAACCAATTCAACCTAATTATACTTATTAACTTTTTCAAGAGTATACCAAGCGAGATAGAAGAAGCGGCGCTTATAGACGGTTTAAACTATTTCGGGATTTTGGTAAAGATAATCGTTCCTCTTTCGACCGCCGCAATCGCGACGATAGCGTTATATTATGCGGTGTTCTTTTGGAACGACTGGTTTAACAGCCTTATATACCTAAACAGCGACCAATATCCCGTTATGATGTTCCTTAGAAACATCGTTAACGGAACAACAATGATAGGGGACGGAGCGGGCTCTGCAGACCGAAGTACCATAGGAATTTCGATTAAATCGGCGGTAATTATAACCGCGACATTGCCGATTATAATACTGTATCCTTTCTTGCAAAAATATTTTGTAAAAGGTATGACTGTAGGTTCTGTTAAAGGATAAAACATGCAAAATAAATTTTGCATGTGCAAGTTTTGCTAACGCAAAACATTGCGGCTCGGCGAAACAATTAAAGCAAAAAATATGCAAAATAAATTTTGCATGT
>CAYJFO010000014.1:0-25207 GCA_964369645.1 uncultured Oscillospiraceae bacterium
TTGCATAGGAGACTGTTCCGGTTGAATCTGTCCCATTCCGGCCATTTGCATAGGAGACTGTTCCGGTTGAATCTGTCCCATTCCGGCCATTTGCATAAGAGACTGTTCCGGTTGAATCTGTCCCATTCCGGCCATTTGCATAAGTGGTTGTTCGGGTTGTGGTGTCATACCCAATTGTTGCCCCGGTAAAACGCTTTGTTTTGAAACCTCTTGAAGTTGTTGTTGAGCTTGAGCCACGTCGTTCAACGCTTGTGCCTTTGCTTGTTCGGCATCTGTCAACGACTTTTTAAGCTCTTCAAGTTCATCTTCATATTGATGTGTGAGATCTTGAAGATATTGTTCTACTTGTCCTTTGTTATATCCGAAAAGACTGCCAGAAAAAAGTGTTTCTTTTTTTGCCATGATATCCCCCTATTAAATGTGTTAATATCAAACACAAGTTGTTTTAATCTTTAATTTTACAACCTAATTTTCAATAAATACTTGTCTTTAGATTTTAACACTCGTTTAACAAACTGTCAACCAATCAACGGGGAACGAAAAACGTATTAATTGTATTAATAACTTTGTTTTGTATAAATATGCGTTTTATTAATTCGTTTTTGTTTTAAATATCTATTTAAATTCATGTTTTCTTATAATCGACCACCCAATTAAAGCAAACGTTAAAAACGCAAATACCGATATTAAAACCGCCGCCACAGTATTTTGAGACATTAAAACTAACAGGTTAATCAACGCTCTTGTAAAAAAACCGTTAAGCAACGCAAGGTCTAAAAGCGGAAGCCCAATAAACAAAGTCATACTCAAGCCACCATAAATAAATATTTTTTGTTTTCGCGTAGTACGTATGTTTATAGCGCCCATAACAAGCCCCAAAGAACCAAAAACCAACAACATCGGAAAATGTCGGACAACCGAAAATAAAAAACCATGTTGACCTAACAACGCGTCAATATCGGAAAGCAAAAAAGATGGTGTTATAAGCCCCGGGACATATAATATCGCCACATCAAAAATCGACAGCAAAATGCAAAAGGCAAGGGTTGAGGTTATCTTGGAAAGCCAAAAGCTTTTTCTTGTTTCGCCGTTTTGGACAGCGAACGAAAACTGTTCTCGAAGTTGCAAAACTGCCACAAGAAAAAAAGCGTATATTGCCAAATCTATAGAAAACGATGTGTTTGACATTATAGGGAACCCAAAAATCAGAAGTATCACATTAAGCAATAAAAGTGCAATTAATAAAAACAGTACAAGTTGCTTGAACTCGTCGAGATAGTCCTTTAAGATATGTTTAAACGAGGCTTTAAGATTCATATTTTATGTCCTCCTTAGATTTTGTCACGCACACAAAAAGTTGTTGCAACGTCAGTCTCTCGACGGTTATCTGTTGCGGCGTTTGTTTTGGGACTTCGCCTTTTATACAAAAATTCGCAAGTCCTGAAAGATTTTGTTTTGACACAATCTCTTTATTAGCCGAAAACTCCTCGACTTCTTTTTCGTTTCCTCTTGCGCTGTAGTAGTTTTCAAGCAAAAGCTCTTTGTTTGATTGTTGCAAAACTTTGCCGTCATGGATTATAACAACGTCTTCGATAAGGTTAGAGACCTCTTCTATAATGTGTGTCGAGATAACGACGGCACATTCCGTTTTAATCTGGACATCAAGTATAACCTTGTAGACAAAATCTCTGTGTGTTGCGTCAAGCCCCAAAACCGGCTCGTCTAAGAAAAGGTAACTTTTGCCCGACGCTATAGTCAAGATAAACTTTAATATAGAACTGTAACCGGTCGAGAGCTCTTTTGGTTTTTTGTTTAAATCAAGTCCGAATAATTCAGCAAGCTTGTTTGCATATTCGATGTCGAAACTGTCGTTAAAAACCTTTGTCCATTCAAGTATTTTCTTTATCTTATATTTCGGAAAAATGTTGGTTTCGCTCATAACGCATATTTTTTTAAGCGCCGTTTCATTTTCAACGTTTTGTTCGCCGTCAATCGTAATCGTTCCGCCGTTTAAAAACACGCGGTTTCCAACCGCCTTTATAAGTGTCGATTTACCCGCACCGTTTCTTCCGATTAACCCGTAGATTTTACCTTGTTGAAATGTAACCGAAACGCTGTTTAAAGCTGTAGTTTTTTTATAATTTTTAACTGCTTCGGTTATAACTATCTCATTCATAATTATGACCATTCCTTTCTTAGTTTTGTGCGACTTTTATCACATAACTTTTTATAGTGAAAAAGTTTTGCCTATCGTATTTGGCAAAAAACACAAAACAATGTTTGAAAAATCTTATTTTTCAAAATTTTCTCCTTTTAAAATCATCTCGGAAACCTGTTGCCGTGATATACCAAGCCTTCTTGCTTCTTCTACCACCTTTGTTATATAGGTTGAATAAAACTTGTTTGTCCGCTGTTCGACAAGTCTTTGTTTTGCCTGGGGCGCCACAAACATTCCGAGCCCACGTTTTTTGTAGACAATTCCGCCGTCCACCAAAACATTAACCCCTTTAAGCGCTGTTGCGGGGTTTATGTTAAGCGAAAGCGATAGCTCGGCTACCGACGGTATCTGGCTTTCCTCTAAAAATGCTCCGATCATTATCGCGTTAGACAGCTCGTCAGCCACCTGCAAATAGACCGGCGTGTCGATGTCGAAATTAATCTGCATAAGACATCTCCCTTATCTTTTGGTATCATAGTATGTTAGTTAACTAATATACTATGATGGTATATTATCATGAATGTTTTAGCTTGTCAAGGTTTTTTATTTTTTTAAGCGAATAGCAAAAATAAAAGGTGTCGCCAAGCGGCGACACCTTTTATTATCAACTATTAAAGTAAAACTAAACTCAATGTTTTGGGTTTCTTCGAACATGTAAAACCGCGGCAACTATCGCGTCGATTATCTGTTTCGGGGGAACATCGGTTTCGTGGTTTGTCGGTTTGCCGGGGTCGGTCACAACATATCGTGCCGGCAAAAGATTAAGCGCATGTGACACAATTTCGCAACGGCACTTGTCACAAGAGCACGAATTAAACCGTTCGATTGCAAAATCAACGTTGTTTAAAACTATCCCCTCTATTATATTAACCACAGTGAACGTCTCAATCCTATATTGGTTTTCGCGCCCAAAAAGCTTGCTTCTAAGCGCCGAAATTGGATCGCTGTCGTCGCTTATAAACTCGTTTTGATCAAGCGTTATCGGGGGAGTTCCGCTATAGGTCGAGGAAAACGGGTTGTCGTTTAATGCCGGAATAAGTTTACTAAACAGTACGTCTTTTGTTGAACTCACAGTGTTGTTGTTTTCAGTCATTAAATAAGCCCCCTTCTTAAAAGCTCGTCCACCAGTTTGCCAAAATCGACGACCGCGCTGTCTTTTGGGCAAACATCAAAAACATCTTGTTGTCTAACCGACGTTACGTCGCTTATAAGCACTCCGTTACGAATCTTTGTTTTTAAAAGCGGTATAGAAAGCATTCTAGTAACCTTAATCAAAACATCGTCGGTGGAACGGCTTATGTTCTGCCTTGAATAGTATTTTAAAAGAATTATACCTCCGATTGTTAACGAATCGTTAAGCGAATGTTTAACCCTTGAAATCGTCTCGTGTACCCTTATTGTTCCCATAAGGCTATATCCGTCGGGAAGACAAGGTATAAACACTACGTCGGAAGCTACCAACGCGTTAACCGAAACTAACCCGAGTTCGGGCGGGCTGTCAATCAAAATATAGTCATATAGATGTGAAACGGATTTTAAACAATCACTCAAAAGTTTTTCGTTTCCGGCATATGTAAACTCAACTTCTATGCTTTTTAACATGTCGTTTGCCGGAATTATGTCGGTAACGGCGGTTTGCTGGATAGCTTTTCTCGCAGTAACCTTGTGTTTTATAACGTCATAGATGGTCGCTTTGCTTCGGTTGTCCGCTCCAAAACTAAAGCTTAAATGTCCTTGTTGGTCGAAATCGACACACAACACCTTAAAATTTTTGTGCTTTAAGCACGCCGCAATTATGTTTGTAGAGGTTGTTTTTCCAACCCCTCCCTTTTCGTTAATAAACGATATTACTTTCGCCATTTAAGGCCTCCCCCATTCAACCTACTGACTTGCTTTTTCAATAAAATTTTAAATTTTAATAATTTTCATAGATTTTTAATTGCATTTCTATTGTATTTTTTAGTTATATATAATATATTATAAATATGTGAAATAATTTTAATTTTTTAATTAATAAATTTAGGGAGTGCTTTTATGGAAGGAAACGTAGCATTTAAAGATAGCTTAGCGTCTTTTGCGGGAGGACTTTGCGAAATTAAGGCTCAAAACGGCGAATCGCTGCTTTTTGGAAGACTAAGTGCTATTAACACTAAATTTTCTTTAAGTTTTAACGTCGTCTCGGGCGACGGCTCGGAACTCATGGAGATTAGATATGAAACCCCTGTGACAGCGGTTTTGAAAAAAGAAGACAGGTTTTTGGTGTTAAAAGGTGAAATAGCGCTTGCGAACAAACTTTTCTGGCGCGTAAGCCACCTACAACTTGTTCAAGATACCGAAAAAAGAACATTTTTCAGAATTAGAACCAATTCGAATTGCAAGTTAAGCAACTATGTCGAAACTTCGGACGACGAATTCTTAAACATGCACAAAGAACCAGAATTCGACGGAAGAGTTGTCGATTTAAGTTTAACCGGTGTCAAACTCCGTTCGGAACACGAATTTGAGCGAAGCGACCACATCGTTGTCTCGGGTATTCGTTTTGACAACATCAAAAATCTAAAATTAAAGTGTCGTATAATTCACAAGGCGGTGTTTGAAAAACCTGACAAGATTGAGTATATATACGGTTGTGAATTTCTTGACCTAAGCAGACACACGACCGACCTTATATGTCGCGACATCTTCGAGGCTCAACGTGTCCAACTTAAGCAAAAAGTTATATAACCGTAAACACCTACATATATTATCACGAACAATTTAAATTGACAAGAATATATTTTTTCGCTTTAATATTAATTTTATGTAATTTTTTTATGAACTAATTGAAAACAAGGCAAAAGCACAACGGAACGTTGAACGACGTTTCGTTGTGCTTTTATTTTATTACCACAATTTAGGAGAAAAAGTTTGTCGGTATAGTTTTTTTATTTTCCTGTTATTGTTCGCTGTTAAGTTTTAAATATTTTTCTTTTGTCGCGTTTCCTCCGCGAATGTGTCGCTCGTCCTTATTTTTTTGTAAAACTGCGTCTGCTTGTTTCCAAAGAGCTGTGTTTATGTATTTAAGCTTTTTTTGGATATCGGCATGTACAGTCGATTTTCCTATTCCAAACATTGTGGCGGCTCCACGTACGGTGTCCCCTGTCTCGATTATATATTGCCCGAGCAAAACGGCTCTTTCACTAGCTTTGATAATAACACTTCCAATCTCAATTTATAAGAAATGTTTATTCGGACAAAACCTGTGATAGAACCGTTTTTTGTTATTATGTTGTTGTGAAGCAAAAAAATCTAGCCGTTAAACCTACTTTGGGCTTGTTGTAAATCACCTTTAACAATAAGTTCCACGGCGGTTACAACGTCGTCAAAACGCCCTTCGATTTTTTTTCGTTCGGCGCTTGGAATTATCGAAAGCACGTAATCGGAAAGCGGATACTCCGCCGACGGTTTTGCGCCTATACCAATTTTAATACGTTTAAATTCGCTTGTGCCGATATTGTCAATAAGGCTTTTAATCCCGTTGTGTCCCCCCGCCGAACCGTCTTTACGGATCCTTAAAACGCCGGGGTCAAGCGAGATATCGTCGTATATAACGACTATGCGCTCGGGCGGTATGTTGTGGTATTGCATAGCCTTTTTAACCGCAACCCCCGAAAGGTTCATAAACGTCGTAGGCTTTTGAAAGAAAACTTTTTTTCCGTTTATACTCGTTTGGGTAAAATACGAATCAAACTTTGTTCGCACAATCTTAAACATGAGTTTTTCCGCGATATAATCTATCGCCATAAACCCGACATTATGTCTTGTTAGGTTATATTTTTTGCCGACATTGCCAAGCCCAATAACCAAATATCCGTCCGAGCTATCGCCTGAAAATTTTTTAAAAAACATTTTTTAGCCTTTATTTTTTTCTATAATCTCTTTAAATCTCGGAAGTATTCCGATTTTTTGTTCGCGCAGATGATGGTAGTTTTGACACATGTCGTAGCTAGGCAGCGTGTTCCCCTCTACCAAAACGGGGCTTTTGTCCGAAATCGCCACGTCCCAACCGACATATCTAACGTCGGGAACGACGCCGGACGCGTCGGACACAAGTTGTTTAATCTCGTCAAACTTCGGTATCTTAAAGCCGACAAACTTTGTATCGGTCATCGGATGTTTTTCGTAGTAGCTCCCTGTTTTGTCGCAAAATGCGTCTGCGTAAACCTTGCCGCTTTCTAGGTCTATCGGGGCGTACATGCCGCCGCTCGAGATGTTGTCTACCTTTGTTTTGCCAAAACCCACGCGCAGTATCGCGTACAGTATATCGACGTTTTCCTCGCTTAGGATTGTTACGACGCGAATAGTGTTAACGCTGTCGGGACAAAGTTTGTTGAGCTCTTCACATTGAACTATCCCGTCTTCGACGTCGGTTAACCCTTCAAGGCGCAACGACTCATACAACTGTTTCGGGAAAACCTCGCCCGAAAGCGAAATATGCTTGACCGAAAGACCGCCAAACCCCGTAGGTTCTTTTGCAAAAAGATCTTTTTTCCCTTTAAGAAACTGTTCAAAATCCTTTTCGTTTTTGTCGGTAAGATCGATAACTTCGCGGCCGATGTAATCTTTGAAAACGTTGCAAAACGTCGACTTATTTTCAAAATTTTCGCGCGCTTCCTTTTTGTTGTATGTCCTAACAAACATCACGTTGTCATTAAACGTCATAAACGTTTTTCTTTTTTTCCCTCTTATAAACTGAAAACCGAACACGAGATAGTCAAGATATCCGACCCCGTATTTAAACACACACCAAACCATATCGATAACTATCGAAATCTTTAAACGTCCGCTTTGTTTTGCGGCTTTTTCGGCGTTGTCGAAAAGTCGTTTTAAACTTGCAGTTTTAAGCCTTGCGAAAAACGTTGTTATACGGTGCATCTATTTCTCCTTGTTATTTGTTAAACTATTAAACGTTATATTGTTAAAAAATATTTTTGCACAAATACACCGTTAAATGCAGTTGTGCAAAAATATTATACTAATTCTTAAAATGCAACTTTTTGTTCGATGAAGTTTAAAACATCCTCAATTTTAACCCTTGTTTGTTCCATCGTGTCGCGGTCACGAATTGTAACGCAGCCGTCGTTTTCGCTTTCAAAATCATACGTTATGCAAAAAGGCGTTCCTATCTCGTCTTGGCGTCTATAACGTTTCCCGATAGAGCCCGACTCGTCATAGTCGACAAAAAACTTTGTCGCGATTATGTCACGAACCTTTTCAGAAGGTTCCGAAAGTTTTTTGGAAAGCGGAAGCACACACGCTTTAAACGGAGCTAACGCGGGATGTAAGCGAAGCACTGTTCTCGTATCGCCCTCGCCCACCTCTTCTTCGTCGTACGCGTCGCACAAAAACGCAAGCGCAACCCTGTCGGCGCCAAGCGACGGCTCGATAACGTGGGGGATATATCTCTCGTTTGTTTCTTGATCAAAGTAGTCAAGGTCTTTTCCACTGTGGTCGGTATGTTGTTTAAGGTCGAAATCGGTCCTGTCCGCAATTCCCCAAAGCTCACCCCAACCAAACGGGAACATAAACTCGATGTCGGTCGTTGCGTTGGAATAGTGTGAGAGTTCCTCCTGTTCGTGGTCACGGAGTTTCAAGTTTTCCTCTTTCATTCCAAGTTTCAAAAGCCATTCAAAACAGAACTTTCTCCAATACGCGAACCATTCTAGATTGGTTCCGGGTTTTACGAAAAATTCGAGTTCCATCTGTTCAAACTCACGTGTTCTAAACGTGAAGTTTCCGGGGGTTATCTCGTTTCTAAAGCTTTTTCCTATCTGTGCAACTCCGAACGGAAGTTTTTTTCTTGTCGTTCTTTGTATGTTAAGAAAGTTAACAAATATGCCTTGAGCCGTTTCGGGGCGCAAGAATATCTCGTTTTTCGCGTCCTCGGTTACCCCTTGGAACGTCTTAAACATAAGGTTAAATCTTCTAATATCGGTAAAGTTTTGTTCGCCGCAATCGGGACAAACTATTCCGTTTTCCGAAATATAGTCCTGCATCTGTTCAAAGCTCCAGCCGGCAGGGTTATCCTTTCCGAAATCTTCTATAAGTTTGTCGGCCCTGTGTCTTGTTTTACAACTCTTACAATCCATAAGCGGGTCGGCAAATCCGCCAACATGCCCCGACGCAACCCACGCCTTAGGGTTCATCAAAATTGCGCTATCAAGCCCGACGTTAAGCGGATTTTCGCGGATAAACTTTTTTCTCCACGCTTCCTTAACGTTGTTTTTAAACTCAACGCCCAAAGGACCATAGTCCCACGTGTTGGAAAGTCCGCCGTAGATCTCGCTTCCCGAGTACACAAAACCTCTGCTTTTGCAAAGCGCCACTATCTTTTCCATAGTCTTGTCTTGGTTGTTCATCTTAACTGTTACCTCGTTAAATCTTAAAAATTATCTAATTATATTATAATACAATTTATTTGAAAATTTTTCAACTTGTAAAAGCAGATTTTTCAAGGTTTTTGTTGATATTTTGAACTCCACAGCATAATTTATCAAAAATCCCAATATCTATATAGTATCTATAATCCAATGTTTGAAGATATGTAGGATATAGTTACCCTTTTTCAGATAGTTTCGTTAATAACAAACTGCATATATAAGTCCAGCTAATTCTATTTTTTGTTTTAGGATATAAAAAGATGTCCGCTCCATAAGATAAAGCACAAAATCTTCGAGACGATTAATCTCGAAGATTTTATTTATAATCTATGCCCATCAGGCGGCGACTTAAATCGTATAATAAATTATATGAATAATCGAAACGAAGTGGAGATTATTTATATTAGATGTAACTTAAAATACAAGAAATACTACGCTTTTGCACCAACGGTGCAAAATGGCGAACGAAGTTCGACAAGGAGTATTTCCCAAATCTTTACCGCAGGTAAAGATTATTTATATTATATGTAGCTTTAAAGTTTAGATATACTACGTTTTTGCACGGACAGTGCAAAATGTCGAGCAACGCGAGACAAGGAGTATTTCCCTAATCTTCACCACAGGTGAAGATTATTTATATAACTGCATACAGCACTGTTTCAGATGCTGAGAAAGAGTAATGTCTTAGGTATAGCTTATATTCTGGTACAAGAGACTTGATATACATTGGTATCTCGATAATATCTTCAGGTTTGTGATAAACACATATTGCAAGCTTAGGCTTACACCTTTTAATTAATTTCTCGGCACCTTTTAAAGCCTCTAGTTCTGAGCCTTCAATATCCATTTTAATAAAGGTAACTTCATCATTACCAATAATATTATCCAAGCTATCTACTAAAATTTTGATATTCCCACTCTCGACAATTGCGCTTCCGCCATTTCCCCAAACAGCAAAACTTGACTCACCTTTTTTACTCCACAATCCTTTTTCATGAAGCTCCACCCTATCCAAACCAAATTTAGTTATATTATTTTTTGCAACTTTATAGCTATTATTATCGGGTTCAAACATATAGATTTTTTTGTAGTTAAGTTTAACTTTTTCAGCAAATATTCGAGATGTTGAGCCATCAAGCGCTCCGGCATCTACAAAAACTTCATTTTCACTTAGCTCAACGACAGGGTCGAAATAAGACTCGTTTACATCCATCGGAAAATTAAGATAATATATATTCTCTGCTGCTATCCCATTACTTAGCAAAAATTCCTTTATTTCTTTTAAATGCACAGGTGCTACAATTGCGATATTAACCATGTTTTTAAGCTCATTAATTAAAAAATCGGATGAAATTACAGGTACTCTCATACGAATTTTATAATCTTGTGCACGCCTATCACAAAATACAATGTTGTTTTGATTATTGAGCCCTAACATCTGATAATAATACATTCCTACCACACCTGCACCATATAATACAAGTGGTTTTTCAATGTCGTAAACTGATAGATATTTATTCTCATCAGTTACAGAACACAACAATGAATAATCTATCTTTTCCTCAAATAGACCATCTATCATTTGCAGTATTTTTCTATTATCTTTTGTAAGGCTAAATAATAGCCTTTGCTCGTAAATCATTTTTGATTTTTTATCAATCAAATAGGCGGTTAATTCATTTGCTTGTTTGATTAAATCTGTAATGCCAGTATTACCCATCAATGTTTCCACACAACTTTCTTTTAACTATAATCCACATTATAAAGTAGCATATAGCACTGTTTCACACGACCATACCGAGTGATGTCTTAAATATAATTTATATTCAGACGAAAAACTATTAATCAGTAAAGGTATTTCTATTAAGTCATCAAAGCTATGATATACACAAATAGCAAGTTTAGGATTGTTTTGCAATATTGTTTCTTTAGCTCCCAAAAGTGCATTTTGTTCAGCACCTTCTATATCCATCTTTATAAAACTAACTTTTTCATTTTTACAAACATTATCAATAGTATCCACTTGTATTGCCAATCCGGAGTCCGCCGATATTTTCCCCACCATATTTCCTTCTGATGAAAATTTTAAAGTATCTTGTTTATTCCAAACACCGATTTCTTCAACAACTATATTTTCAAGATGCGATAAACTCCTTCTTATTGTATCAGCATTAACTTTATCAGGTTCAAACGCATATATTTTTTTGTATTTCCCCTTACATCTTTCAACAAATTCTAAGCTATTAGCACCGTCATAGCAACCACAGTCCACAAAAATTTCATCTTCTGTTAGTGAAATAATATCGTCTGGAAAATACTGATACGGGTCACATATTAATTGATTGGGATTTATATGTTTTTTATAGTCATAAATAATTATTTTGTCTTTCGACCATCCATTTTCTGTTAATAAATCATATATTGAATTAAAATTGCCACTGGATGTAATCACCACCTGATTATTATAATAATCTCTAACTAATTCATCAGGTGAAATAACGGGAACTTTTAAAACAGCACCTAATTTGTCACTCACCTTATCACAAAACAATAGCTTTTTGCCGTAAAGAAACGGTTTGGAATAGTACATTATAGCTTTACCATCGCTTCCTGCGCCATAAAAAATAATTGTATCCGCTTTAATGTTAACTATTGGTTTAATAGCTTTCTGCAGTTCATTATATGCTTTTTGAATATTTTGTTGTGCATAGGGTAACATACCATCAATAGTTATCATTGATGTGTTGTGCAGTTCTTTTTTTGCTATATATAGATTAATACGCTCCAAGAAAATTTTTCTTGAAATATCATCTGCTAATAAACTATACACTTTATTTAGTTTAAGCGTGCAATTCTTCAAATTATTTTGTATTATCATAATTCCCATTTAGAATCCTATATAATTATTTTATCGCATTTATCACCATTACTAATATGACATATCCTCAAATGTCAATGTTCCACACCCTCCTGTTATAAATATTGTTTCTCCAACAATCATTCTGCCCATATCACTCATTAACATAACAGCAATATTAGCTACTTCTTGTGGAGTAGTATATCTTTTTGCTGGTGATGAACTAAAAGATAATTCATTATCTATTTTTAACATCCCTCCAACCGTAGGGCCTGGCGCAACTCCATTAACTACAATATCATATTTAATCAATTTTTTTGCCAATCCTTTTGTAAGTCCTAACACACCCCATTTTGATAATGTATATGGAGAAATTGCTGGTCTATTGCTTGAAGATGATGAAACCATTAAAATATTGCCTTTAATATGGTTCTCAATAAGATATCTACTAAAGTATTGTGAAAGAAAATATGTACCGCGCAAATTAGTATTTAATACTAAATCATAATCTTCTAAACTTGTATCTCCAATGCTATTTCCTGATAATACACCCGCATTATTTACTAATATATCAATACGATTATTGGGCATAATATTAATAATTTTCTCAAAGTTCAATTTGATATTCTCAATATTAAGAATATCAAATTCTGCTCCTTGTGCTATATTATTTATATTGGCAGTTTTCAAACTATCTGCAGCTTGATTTGCTGTTTCGTCATTTCTCCCAGTCACTACAACATTAGCCCCATTAATAAGGCAACTTTTGGCAATAGCATATCCTATACCCTTTGTTCCACCAGTTATGAGAATATTTTTTCCCGCAAGGTATCCTCCTGTAAGAATCTGTTCATCAAAAGGCTTCCCCTCAAAAGTATACATATTTCCTCCTGTTATTTTATTGTGTTATTCATCATTTCTATTGCATCGCTTTCCAATAAGCTATCTGTAAAAACTTCAAACACTATCGAACTACCATTATGATCATGTGATACAAATTCATCAACTCGATTTAAATACTCGTCCTTGTTTTTTGCCGACAAATACTTAAAACCTAGGTTTTCTACATAATTTTTTATTAAGTTGCTGGACTTGTTTCCAAAATGACCCGCTGCCGCCATAAATTCATCTGCATAATCTGCAAACTGTGCTGCTGCATGATTATAGTTTTTAAATTCGGTACCTTTTCCATTGTTAACAACCATTAATCTAACGTTGTTTCCTACATGCCTGTTGCCCATAACATTCATATCATAGAAAAAAGCCAAATCCCCTACAACTCCAAAAAACAATTTGTCACTGTTAGATAGCGACGCCCCTATTAGAGAAGATACACACCCATCTATTCCAAATCCTCCCGTATTAGAATATACAGATATGCTTTTATCTAATTCAAAAAAATTCCAAGATCGAAGTGTGTTTAAAATTCCTAAATGAAGCACAGAGTTTTTCGGGATTTTTTTAATTGTATTTTGCGCAATCCATGGATTGGAAAAAGGCAAATTACTAATATTGCAACAAATTGTATTATAGATGTTAATCCATTCTTCATAATATGTAGTTTCTATTTTATTTCTGTTTGAAATATATGAGTTGAAAAAATCTCTCTCATCCATCTCAAATACATATCTTAGTGTTTTATATGTGTCTACTATTTTACCATCAGTATTGACTCTCCAAACTTCCTTTGGCCTGAAATTAAGGTATGCACCTGAAACGCCACCTATATGTATCAGTAATTCAACATCTCTAATTTCTAAATTAGTAGCTTGTGAAAGTGTTAAGCTAGACTTAATTCCATATTTCCCCTTATAATTGCTTGTATGGTCACAAATAACTACACCATTATTTTTTTCACAAAATTCATCCACACTACTTGTTAGCTCTACGCTCCATTTTGTATGTGAACCAACAAATACAGCTACTTTTTTCGCATCTATAGGAGGCAGTTTATTGTGGGAATATAGTTTTTTAATCACCCGTTGAGGAGGCAATGTTTCTACAGAAAAGTCTTTATGATATGTTGTTACTAAATTTATGTGTACCGGCCCTGTATCTTTGCTTGTTAAACATAAAAGAGCACTATTTACTTTTAGATTACAGTCCCATAAATCGTCATCATCTCGCATAACCTTTAGCTCAACACTTAGCTTTACTGTATCTTTAGGCATTGTGCTTCTATCTATTACCTGCGGGATATTATTACCTATCCTTGATGTGTGTTGTGTGGAAGTAATCGCTAAAATGGGAAGTTTTCTGTAGTATGCTTCTGTAAGAGCAGACATATAATTTCTGGACGCCGTAGCGCCTGTACAGCTAAGAGCCACCGGCTCGCCACTTTCCGCCGATAGTCCACACGCCATATAAGCAGCAGACCGCTCATCCACACAGGAGTAAATTTCAAAATAAGGATCTTGTTGTATACTTGCCACAAAACAGATATTAGTTGCCCCAGGGCTTATAACTATTTTTTTAATTTTGTGTTCTTTCATAAGTGCAATCAAAATTTGAGTGTTGCGTTCTATTGTATATTTTGTATTCATTTTACACCTCCGCATATTACTTTTATTAAGAAATAGATTCAGTCAAGAATTTTTTTGAAATGTTTATTTTGCTTTTCAAAATATCATTTAATACACTATAGTCTATTTTCTTTTTTATAAGCTCTTTTGATATATCATCCATTGTACTAATTATTCTTTCGCTTATTCCTAATTCACCCAACAAGTCCACTATTCTGGAATTCATAGATTTAGGGTCGTTATCATTATTTCTCTTTAGTACAAAAAAGTCCTTTTCAAAAATAACAGCAAAAAGCACCCCATGAAAAGAATCTGTTACTACTACTTGACTATTTTCCACTAATCCCACAAACTCCATAGGTCCAGCATCTTTTACTTTCATCTCACTAAACTCCTCATCGCAATAGTTTATAAACATCATCGGATGGGGAATGTTTACAATTGGCATGGTGGTCTCATCAGAAATTAACCTTGCTATATCTCTATTATCTTTAAATGTACCTAAAAAGTATGTAAATATATATTTTTCTTTAATCTTTGGTTTAATAGCCATTTCTTGCCATTCTCGCTTGTCTAATAGTAACACAGGATCTACCACTACCTGTATATACTTCGAAACCTCCTCTTTAATAAGGTTTTTAGCTGTATTTTCCCTTACTGATATATGGTCAATCTCCTCTAACATAGGCATCATAACTTTTCTTTGATATGGTGTTAGTTCATTAACCCCCAAACTAGCGCTGTATGCTATTTTTTTCTTACTACCCCTTACAAAATTAAGGAAAAATGGTTCGCAGAAATAATTAGGATTCCAAACTTGATCACTCCCAGTTATAATTATATCAAAATCATCATTTATGCTTTTTATTGTATCTTTAGTATATATAGCATCACTTGTATGAGGTATAATTTCTCTAAATTTTTTAAAATGTGCTTTGCGCTTTAAAAAATAACTTTCATCTTCTTTTTGCACAGCTGTTTCAATAATTGCATTTTTATCATTAACACCTCCCTTTTCTTTAATCACTTCATCTAACAATCTCATATCATGTCTGAGATTATAGTTAACTTGGCATGCTTTATATCCCATATTGTTTAAAAATTTCGGCAATGCATACGCTTGTAAAACCCCACCATAATTAAAGCTTTCAAAATAATGTGTCAAAATCCCAATTTTCATTGCAACCACCTCAATATTTTAATCAACAATTGCGTATAAGACCGTAGAATAAGCAGTGTTTGAATAGTGCCTAATATATAGTTTATACTCTGGCACTAGGCTCTTTATATATCTTGGAATTTCATATATATCCTCAGGCTTATGATATATACAAATAGCTAATTTGGGCTTGTTTTTAATTATGGTAGCCTTTGCACCCTTAAGCGCATTTAATTCCGCTCCCTCAACATCATATTTAATAAAAGTAACCGGTGTATCGTTGCATATATTATCAACAGTATCAACTGCAAGTTTGACTGAGTTATCTCCGCACCCTATTCTGCAACCAGTACTACCACTATTTTTAAACATAAGTGTAGCTCTTTTATCCCAAACTCCCAAAGGCAGCAACTTTGAATTTGATAAATTTTCAGCTTCAGGAATAAACTTACTTATATTGGAATTGTCAGGTTCAAACATATAAATTTTTTTATAATCTTTGCACTTATCCGCAAAGATTATGCTTACTTTTCCATCATAGGCGCCTGCGTCTACGAACACTTCATCTTTCCCCAATTTAATTATATCTTTGTCAAAATATTCATCTTCATCAAAAATCATTTGTTCGATAGTGTATATATTTTCTTTAGGGAAACCATTATCAATTAGAGTATTTATTATTTCTTTAGTAAACTGATTTTTCGGCACTACTACTTTATAAGTTTTATACTTATTCAATAAATCTTGCGGGGAGATAACTTTTTTACTTTCTACTTCTTTTAGTTCTGAATAATTTCTATCGCAAAAAACAAACTTTCCTTTTTTGAATTTATTGCTTAAATATCTAAGCATAAATTTGCCATAAAATCCCGCGCCATAAATAACGACCATTTCATCTTCACAAATCGTCATTGATAAAATGTCGTTTTTCAAGTTAGCCATTTGTGTTTTTACAAACTCAGTGGAGTTTTTGACTATTTTACTCAAACTACTTATATCATATGTAATGTGATATTCAGCAACTGCGGTTAATAATTCTTTGGAAAGATCATCTTCAAGCCAATTATATACATCTTTAATATATTCTGAAACTTTTGACAAGCTATTATAAAACAACTGTTCATCATTCATTTTAAAAGCTAACATAGCTATTTTTCTATAATATATAAACTCAATTAGTTGTAGTAGTTCAGTTTCATTTGGAGTATGCAGAGCTTTAACGGTTTCAGATTTATGTATTTTATGCCCTAAAAAACCACTTATTTTCCCCTCTAAACTTCTTTCTAATCTTGAATGACTATCCCTTCGACAAACAACATTATACAAAGGCTCTTCAATATAAATGCATTCGCAATGGTATGCTAAAGGGGCCATCAATTGAAAATTTTGACCTTCCCTACTGGGGTATATTTGATTTGCTGGTATCGCTTTTTTAAAATCCTTAGAGCTAACCATAAACCCGCCGCCACTTGCCCACAAAACATTTCTTTCATAAATTAAATCTATAAAAAAATTGTCTTCAGCAATTGGTTTATTACGCTTTTCTATGGACAAAACTTTAGTTGCATCCTTGTCATCTACAAATCGTGCTTGCGTTATTACAAAGTGCCCTTCGCCCTTTCCTTGCAAGGCAGACACTCTCTTGAAAATAGAGGCGTTATCAAGAAAATCGTCTCCATCAATCCATGTTATATATTCCCCTGTATAGTGCTTTAATCCAAGGTTTATTGCAGCGGCTTGTCCGGCATTTTTTTGATAGTAATACTTTAATAAAAATCCTCTTTTTGCAAATTTTTCTCGATAACTTTCTACTACTTGTTTTGTATTATCTGTTGACCCGTCATCCACAAATATAAATTCTATATTATCATAATCTTGTGATAATATAGACTCCAAAAGCCTATGTATATTTCTATCTTCATTATATCCAGGAGTAATTATACTAACCATCGCATCGTTATTAGCATTAATCGTTTTCATAAAACATCCTTTCTGCAATTGATAATGGTTTTTGCCAAATAATTTTATCAGGGTCGACATCATATTTTATTGTTAATTCATTTATTACATCGCAAGCAGTACCATCATCGTATATAGCAATAAGAATTTTATCATATTCTATATTTTTGATTTCTGATACTTTTAACACATCTATATTTTCTATTTTTTTATATGCATATTTATCTACAACAGCTATTATATTTACATCCTCTATATTTGAAAACTGCCTTAAATAAGATTCCCCCGCGACACCAGCACCATAAATCACAATTTTTTCGTGCATAAGCAATTCAGGCTTTGGAAAGGTGAACTGTATTAAATTCTCAGGCATTGTTATGAGCAAGTTGTCAGTTACACCTTTAAGATAATATTCATTAAGTAAATTCATAAGCTTTTTTTTATCTTTGAGATTTGAGTACACCTTTTTTATCTCTATATACTGCTTTACTTTGTCAATCAAATTCACTGTGTTAATATTATTCATTATAGAGTTATCGTTAATTCTGTTATAATGATAATTTGTATCACTACATAAATAAAAGCTTGAAAGAAATGGGATTATGCTATATATATACGCACCATCTTCGCCAACACAGATATCATTATCAAGCTCCAGATATTTTGATATATCACATCTTCTATGCAACTTATTGCAAAGTGAAGGTGATATGCTATTTTCTTTAGTGTCAAACAGAAATTTTCTTAAAAATTCAAGTTGACTATAGTCTTCATTAATCATAATATGTCTATCATCATAGGTATATTGGGGCAAAGAGTGGTCACTAAACTCTAACATTACGCCACACATTACCATGTCAACATCATACAAAATCATTTTACCTACCATAACTTCATACGCATTTAAATCAACCCAGTCATCAGAGTCTACAAATCCTATATAATCTCCCTTTGCAATTTTGATGCCAATCTTTCTAACTAAACCACGGCCTAAATTTTCCTGATGAATTACTATAATTCTATTATCCTTTTGAGCATACTCATCACAGATCTTCCCACTATTATCTATTGATCCATCGTTTATTAATATTATCTCTAAATTTAAGTAGGTTTGATTTATTACACTTTCTATACATTTATGCAAATATTCTTCAGCATTATAAACCGGAACAACTACACTAATTAATGGATCGTTCTTCATTTTCACCTCATCATTATTTATGTTGTTATAAAATCTATCGCAGAAACTGGCTTGTCCCAGATAAGTTTACTTTTCTCTATCTTATATTCTTTAGCTAATGTTGATACTATTTGGTTTGCTGTTACCTCGTTATTATTGGCGATAATTACAAAATCATAATTTAATGCATGTAAATCCGTTATTGGAAGAACTACCATATTGTCTATAATTCCCCCATAGTTATTCATATCAACAATTGCTACTACATCAACATGATCTTTTTTAATTAAATGCTTTAAATATGATTCGCCTACTTCCCCTGCGCCATATATTACAACCTTACTATGTGCGGGTATTTTATCAATGTTTCGAAATATAAATTTTATTATGTTGTTGGGCTTCTCTGAAAGCATTATCGATATTATATTTGATAATAGATATTTGTTGAGCTGAAAGCACAAAGTTTCTTTATGTTTATGTTCGCTATATAAATGTCTTAAATAAGAATAAAATTTGATTGCATCTTGAATGTAATCGATATTAAGATTGTTGTTAATTGACAACGCATTGTATCTATTATAATGATAAGCGTATTTATTAGATATATAAATAGAATTTAAAAACGGTACCGTGCCATAAGAATAAGCTCCATCTTCAAAAATCATTAAATCATCAGGCAGAGATAGATAGAACTTTTCTACTAAATTGCGCTTATGTAATTTATCACACATACTCGGATATATAAATGATATATTATTATTTACAATAAAATTTTCATAGTCATAAGTGTTTTCATCCAAATCTTGTCGATATACCCCCTCTTTATAAAGAGGTTCAGGAGCAAAATAGTCCTTGTGTTCACAAATCATTCCAACAGATACCATCTCTACACTGTGAAGCATCATCATTTTCATCATATACTCATACATATCTAACTCTATCCAGTCATCAGAGTCTACAAATCCTATGTATTCACCTTTTGCAATCTTAATACCCGATTTTCTAACCGAGGTTCGTCCTTTATTTTCTTGATGTATTATTCTAATTCTCTTATCTAACTTAGCATATTCATCACATATATAACCACTATTATCAATAGAACCATCATCTACTAGTATAATATCTAAGTTCTTATATGTTTGATTTATTACACTATCTATACATTTTTTTAAGTATTTTTCTGTATTGTACACAGGCACTATTACACTAATAAGCGGTTGATTACCCATATACCCTCCTTTTAATTAACTGTGTCTTTTCTATTGGAAAACTCATCAGACATCAATTTAAAAATACTATAATCCATATCTGATATATATTCTTTATCCAAAAATTTAAGTAAATTATCACACAAATCTAAGCTTATATTTTCACCATACAATTTATGATAGTTGTTTACACAATAATCTATAATAGCAGTTTGCATTTCTGTTAACTCGTCAACTTCCACTTTAGATCTATTCTCTATCAAAAACAGCGGCTTTCCATCTGCATCAAACAAATCTACCGAGGGATGTGGTGCAGTTATAACATTTTCAAGAAATATATATTGTTTTAGTATACTGTAACTTGAATCCATCGCACTGAGCCTGTCATACATAGACTCTATTTTAATATGTTTTTTATATTGCAAAATTGCGTTTAACCTTACACAATAGAGTCCATACACATCCCAATCCACAATATTATCGAGGAATTTTTGGCAAGTTCCTGATGCAACGAAATCAAAAAAACCTACCTTCGTGCTTAGGTCAATATTAAAATTTCTCAAATATTTATTATAATTTGTTTTTGCATTGCATACTTGAGCAAATATCTCATTTTGATGCAATAGTATATATTCAATATCACTTAATCTTTTTTCTCTTTTTTTTATTACATCCTTTTTTAGCCTAAATCTTTTTTGTAGCATTAATTCAGAATCCCCTGAAAAAGCAAGCCTAGACGCTTGGACTATGTCATCTACATCTTTTATTCCTGCTAAAACCGCTATAGACCGTGAAATATAAAAATAACTCATCTTTACAAGAGGTATTTTTTCAAAACTCAATTTATTGTAAATTTTATCCATCAAAAAGCCATCCCGTGCGGATAGTAATATGATATCGATGCCTTGTTCTTGTGCTTTTTTATTCATCCAAACAAACAAATTGTATATTAAAGGAGCAATAAAGCAGTAAGATAAAATATATGGTGATCCGGATTTAAACTTCCCATATGCGCCACTAAATATAAATGGGTCGTTTAGTTGCTTAGATATAATATCCCCTATTATTAATCTATTAGCAAGAGTGTTGTCATGCTTTAGCAATTCCACCGCCGCTGAATCTTCAAGCATTTTTAAAGATGATTTTACTTGGAACGTACTGTCAATTCCATACTTTTTTGCTGCATATATGTCTGCTTCTAAATTATCTCCTATATGCAAAATTTTTTTATTCCCCACTCGCTCTCTCAGCTTTAAAAACAAACCATTAGCTTTTGAAACATTATAGTCACAGGATACAATAATATTGTTAGCATTAATGTCTATGTTTAAATCATTAAAAATTTCAAATATGTACTCTTTGGGTAAATACATATCTGAAACAGCATAAACCTCTTTGCCGGAATCTTTCGCATACTTAAGTACTTTGCACATTTCTTCACGTGCAATTAAATGCTCAGACTCTAACGCAAGCTCAGCATCCATTGTCGCTAAAGGCAACTTTTCGTATATATCCTTTATAGTTGGATTAATATTCTTTAAATAAAAACTCTGTTCGGCTTCTATCCTATCTTTTGAAAACCCATCATAGCTATGCTGTTGTGCTAAACTAAATATATCCCGAGGATATAACACTGTACGCATAATTAAAGTATCAAACACATCAAAACTCACGACATCACATTGATTTATTTTTCCTATTAGATTGCCTTTTGATATATCCCTATACTCGTTAAGATTCTTTTTTTTCCCACTGTATGATTTAATAGCATTACCACTTATATCAAATACTGATATACCTGCCACGCGACATTTTTCATCAATTCGTCTAAATATTATAGGTACATTTCCAGAACGCGCCACAATAATTATCATCTCGACATTTAAGTCAATTGCTTCTTGTATTGTTATAACTGGTTTTCCAAACACCACACTTCCAACAGAGACTTCATCTAATAAGCCCATTATATTGTAGTCGTTAAACTCTTCAACAATCGCCTTGGTATTTTGCCCAACTCCATATATCGCAATTCTCTTATCTCTATGACTTTTAAAGTTGTCTTCAAATGATTTTATAACATATAGCTGTTCTTCACTGTATTTCATTGAGTCTAAACCTCTCAGCGTTAAAATCCAATTATTTGCTGATTTTCAATAATTTCATATAAGGCTCTGAAAATATAATAATCATAAGGTTCTGTTATTTTTATGTTATTAGGGGAGCTATTCACTGTGTGCATATTAACATCATACATTTGACACAGATGTGCGGAATCTGTAGTCAGCTGACCCTTTTCCTTTGCTTTACAATGCAAACCCCATATTAAACCAAACTTAAACGATTGGGGCGCACGAGCAATGAACATTTCATTGCGATTAGGCACATCGGTAATCTCGCCATCTTTTAAACACTCAACCACACTTTCTCTAAGAGGTTCAATAGTAATTGCCGTACCATATTTTTTAGCACACTCAATATTTCTTGTAATAAGTTTTGATGTTATTAGCGGTCTTACTCCGTCATGAATTAGCACAATATCGTTTTCATCGGCAAGTTCATTTATTTTTTCCAATCCATTATATATTGATTCATGACCTGTTTTACCACCTACAACTACATCATATGTTTTTTGCAAATCGTATTTTTTAATTTGCTTATTTAGCTCATCAATCCACTCTTCTAAACAAACAACAACATATTTTTCAATATCATTGTGTCGCTCAAAATGCTCTAACGTATAAATGATTATCGGCTTACCATGCAACTCCAAAAATTGTTTAGGCTTAAATTTAGCGTTCATACGTACACCTGTACCACCGGCAAATATCAACCCATAATTCATTTCATTACCTCATTTTTGCTATAATCATATATTTTATTTCCTGTTTGTCCATTGTGTGAAGCGATTATACTTTCAAGCATATTTTTTTTCAACTCAACAAACTTTTTAATATATTGACTGTTTTTTAAATCACATATGTAATTTAAAAAACTCGGCATAGTTTGATAATCTTTACTTTCACACGATATATACCATTCAGAGTTTTTATCTTGATTGTCAAAGATCCAATTTAACACTCTTTCAAAATCAAAATCACGGTTATAATCGTTTATTTTAAAATCTTGATACATCATTAGTTTCTCGGTAAAACTATAAACCCCAACAACGCTGCTATAATCCCCATAATAAGCATCGCTATAAGCTATCGCCCTATGCAAATCATGCGTATCATCATAAATTCCAATACTAGCATCTATATAAAACTTCATAATTTTATTATAACTTTCCTGTAGTTGTGGAATCATAGATAAATAAGTCTCATTTGTTAATGGATGTGGACGCCACCATAAAACCACATCATCTCTTTTACTAAAATAGTCAAAAACCGATTGCAGTTTTTTTATGTAGTCTGTTCCACCGCTTAACAATGGAGCCAAGCTAGTGATGTAAAGTATAATTTTCTTATTTGTGCCATCATGATTTTTTATTAGATTGTCCCACTGTGACGGAAGGCTAAAATCTTCATTCTTGCTGTTTAATACCTTATCCACCTTTGGTGAACCTATTGCTACAAATCTATCTTTGGATACTTTAGCATCTATCTTTAAGTGATTTAGATGATTTTCTATATATATTTTTCTATCTCGTTCGGATTGCACAAAAACTTTATCTGCATTAATTGTAGCTGGTGGTATAGTAAAGTTCACATCCAAATAATTTCTGGTTATAAAATACGGAATATATGCTAATAGATCTGTATGCTCTTTAAGTTTCTTGCTGTAATAGTTTGGGTGTACGCTTGTCACATAATTACAGTCATCGTACGGATTATGTATATAAATAATATCCGGGTGACGTGATTTGATATCGTAGTCGCCCCAATAAGTAACATCAAATTTTTGTTTATAATAATCTCCATCATAATGCATTTTATCAAGATTTCCCTGTTTATTTCTACTATAATATGGTATTGGAACTAAGTAGGCATCACAATCAGGATCTTGTTTTGCCGCCAACCATACGCTTTCTAATGAATCGAACATCGAGGCGCTATATGGTAAAAAAGCAACCTCGATTTTATTAGCAACTACTTTATTTTTTATAGAATTTGTAAGCTTATATAAACTTATTCTCATCTCATTTAGTATGTTTGAACTCGGCGAGCTATTCATCTTGAATAAAAGTTGATAATACGAAGATAGATTATTCAACACCTCATTGGGTATATTCTCATAACCGCTAAAGAAGTTGTTTGTATATTCTATTACATCCTGGGAGTCTGCAAGAAGATTTGTAAGGTTGTTTGTATCTGATTGACTAAAGTATTTCTTCATCTCTTTATTAGCTTGCAATAAGCTGTCCATCATCTCTAATATCAATTTTTTATGATATTTACGCATTTTCTCTCCAATCATCCATCATTCTACTATACATCTCTTTAAGTAAATATTGGGGTTTCCACCCTATGCGGGTTAGCTTATCAGCATTTAATATAAATCTAGTAATGAGAGCGTACCCCTTATTTTCCATGGGTTTATATCTAACTTTCACCCCTGCACTTTTTGCAACAATATCTGCCATCTCTTTAATCGAAACGCTGTTCTGTTGATTCGAAACATTGTAAATTTCGCCATTATCTCCCTTTAACAATATTATAATCAATGCTGCTATCGTGTCAGACAGATAACAGTAGTTACCTAATGTTTCACCTTTGGTGTGAAGTATAATATCTTCTTTGTTCATTGCTTTTCTTGCAAAATCTGCAAACACTCTAGTATCATCAGCGGGAACCCCTGCGCCAAATGTTTGTGCTAATCGAGCAATTTTTACAGGTGTGTCGTACTGTTTAAAATGGCAATAACATAAATTTTCACACATTCTCTTGCTTTGGGGATAGCATGAGCGCACTGAATCAATAGGCACTACACCTAAATCTTTTTCGTTAACTCCAACATCTTCTTCCCCCATGTTTCCATAAGCCTCCATAGAAGAAAGATATACCATCCCTTTTATCTTGTTTTTATCTAAAACATCTAATATATTTATCGTCCCTAGTAACGAAATCTTAATTACATCCACAGGATAATTTTGCATTTCTGATGACTTTGTGATGGCTGCACAATGAAAAATGTAGTCGACATTGTTTAAAACTGGAAACGGAAAACATATATCTGTAGTTAAATAATCAACATTATCAATTTCATTAAATATTTCCTGCAATTTCTGCTTGCTTCTACCATGTGCTACTATCTTTATGTTTAACGCCTTCAGTTTATTTGCTCTGTTTAGAGCTAAAACAATATTCCTTCCAACAAGACCAGTGCTCCCTGTGACTAAAACAGTAGTATTCTTTAGAATATCCCATGGTATATTCTCATCATTTACTATTGTATTTAAATCTTCTGATAATACTCTTGAAATCACATTTTCACCTCTAAAACACAAATGTATAATTTACTACAATATTAATGTAATTATAGCTTAAAACTGGACAGGATACAAACAAATATTATTTCTAAAGTTGTAACAAATTTAAAATTTTTTTATTATTGATGATGCTTTTTAAAAAACATTAGCCTAAATAATTTCTCAGTTTTTATTGATATTTTAAACCCCACAGCATAATTTGTCAAAAATCCCAATATCTATATAGTATCTATAATCCAATGTTTGAAGATATGTAG
>CAYJFO010000015.1:0-24211 GCA_964369645.1 uncultured Oscillospiraceae bacterium
TGTTGTTTCCCGACCCCGAAACGCTGGCTCTTTTGCCGTGGCGACCAAACGTCAACTCGGTTTTGCGATTTTATTGTGATATAAAAAACCCGAACAACGAGAATTTTGAAAGCGACAGCAGATATATATTAAAAAAAGCCGTTCAAGAATTACACAAGCTTGGGTTTGATTGTAAGTTTGGAACGGAATGTGAATTTTATCTATTTAAAACGGATGACGACGGCAATCCAACGACTGAAACACTTGATAAAGGCGGATATCTCGACGTTGCTCCGCTTGATAAAGGAGAAAACGTTCGCCGCGAAATCTGCCTTTGTCTTGAGGAGATGGGACTTAACCCCGAACGTTCCCACCACGAACAAGGCCCCGGGCAAAACGAGATCGACTTTAAATTCAGCGATGTGTTGACGGCGGCGGACAACTTTTTGACGTTTAAATCGGTTGTTAAAGCGACGGCTTCGAGAAACGGTTTGTTTGCATCGTTTATGCCAAAACCATTCCTTGATAAAAGCGGAAACGGAATGCACACAAATATATCGTTATATAAAGACGGCGTTAACCTTTTTTGTGACAATACAAGCGAAAATTATCGTTATTCCGAAAATTTCATAGCCGGAATTTTAGAAAAGATAACCGATATAACGCTGTTTTTAAACCCAAACAACAATTCATACGAAAGATTAGGTCAGTTTGAAGCGCCGAAATACATCTCTTGGTCACACGAAAACCGCTCACAGCTTATAAGAATACCGTTTGCGTCAGACGACAAGCAACGTTTCGAACTTCGCTCGCCCGACCCATCAATTAACCCGTATCTAGCTTTTGCGCTTATAATATACGCCGGAATCTACGGAATAAAAAACAACCTTTCGCTTACCTCGTCCACAGACGAAAACCTTTTTAAAGCGGAAAAAGACACCGTGAAAAATCTCAGACAACTACCACAAAGTTTAAGCGAAGCAATAAACGCTACCCAAAACAGCGAGTTTATAAAACAACATATCGACAAAGAGTTGTTACAAAAGATAGTTGAAATTAAAACCGAGGAATCTTTACAATATATCAACGCAAAAGGAAAAGCAGATTATTATATAAACACTTATTTTGAAAGACTTTAAATGAAAGGTGGTGGTTTTTTTGGAAACGGCTTTAATAGTTTCGTATACCGAAAGTTTAAACGAAAATCTTACAAACATTTTGAAAAATATCTCGTGCAAAAAAATAACCACCGTTAAAACGTGTGGTGAAGCAAGACGATTGTCTAACGAAAAGGACTTTGATCTTTATATAATAAACAGCCCTGTTAACAACGTTTCGGGCGAAGACCTTGCAATTGACCTTGTACAAAATGATGTAAGCCAAGTTATCTTTTTGGTTAAAAACGATATATACGATTATACATCAAACGTGCTTGAGAACTATGGGATTATAACGGTTCCTAAACCGATTAACAAAAACATGTTTATTTTATCTTTAAAGCTTTCTAAGGCTACGTTTTCGAGAATGAAAAACATGCAAAAAAAGGCAACAAAGCTTAGCCAAAAATTGGACGATATACGCATTGTTACAAGGGCAAAATGTCTTTTGATATCTCACCTTAACATGAACGAGGAACAAGCACATAAACATATTGAAAAAAAGGCTATGGATTTGCGAAAAAGCAAACGAGAAGTAGCAGAAAACATACTTAAAGTCTACGAAAACTAGAAAACAATAATACTTCAAAAAACAATCTACAACATTCTATATTACTCGTTTGGTGCGAGTTTAAAATGTTGTGAAAGGGATAAAAAAGACGATGAAAAAATTTATATTTGTGACGGGGGGCGTAGTTTCGGGACTTGGAAAAGGGATAACCGCGGCGGCTCTCGGAAGACTTTTGAAGGAACGCGGCTATAAAGTTTCAGCGCAAAAGCTCGACCCATACATAAACGTCGACCCCGGAACGATGAGCCCGTTGCAACACGGCGAAGTTTTTGTGACCGAGGATGGCGCAGAAACCGACTTGGATCTTGGACATTACGAACGATTTATCGACGAAAACTTAAACAGATACTCCAATCTTACGTCGGGAAAGGTTTATTACAACGTTATAAACAAAGAACGAAACGGAGGGTATCTCGGACAGACGGTACAAGTTATTCCACATATAACAGATGAAATTAAAAAATTCATCTATAAAAGCGCCGAAAAAAGCGAGGCGGATATTCTTATAACCGAAATTGGCGGAACAACGGGGGATATCGAAAGCCAACCGTTTTTGGAAGCGATTCGCCAGATTTCGCTTGAACAAGGACAGGAAAATTGTTTGTTTATCCATGTCGTTTTGGTTCCATATTTAAAGGGTTCAAACGAACACAAATCAAAACCAGCACAACATTCCGTTAAGGAACTTAGAGGAATTGGCATATCGCCCTCGATTATCATAACGCGTTCCGACGTGCCGTTAAACGACAGCATAAAAGATAAAATTTCTCATTTTTGCAACGTCAAAAGCGATTGTGTTATAGAGAATTTAACGGTTGACTATCTGTATGAAGCTCCGATTATGTTATGCGAAAACAAGCTTGACATTATAGCTTGTCGAGAGCTTAAACTCGACCCTCGGTTTATCAATCTTGAACAATGGTGTGAGATGGTTAACAAGGCGAAAAACGCCGACAAAACCATCGAGATCGCTGTTGTCGGGAAGTATGTTGAGCTTAAAGATGCGTATCTTTCGATTATCGAAAGCTTAAACCACGCCGGAACATTCCACAGGGCTAACGTCAAGATTAGATGGATTGAATGTATCGATCAAGAAAGCGATAAAGTTGAATCGATGCTTAAAGGCGTTTGTGGGATATTGATTCCGGGAGGGTTTGGATACCGTGGAATAGAATATAAAATCGCGGCGACAAGATACGCAAGGGAAAACAACATTCCGTTTTTCGGAATATGTCTTGGTATGCAAATTGCGATGATTGAGTTTGCGCGAAATGTTTTGGGGCTTGAAGGGGCGTCTTCAAGCGAATTTAACCAAGACACACAACATAACGTTATTGATATTATGGAGCACCAAAAAAACATAACAAAAAAAGGCGGAACTATGCGACTTGGAGCATATCCTTGCGCGGTTAAAGTTGGAACGAAATTGGATACGATGTATCGCGAGAGTCTTGTTCACGAACGACATAGACATAGATACGAAGTCAACAACCAATACCGCGAGTCTTTTGAGCAAAACGGAATGTTGATAAGCGGCTCGTCTCCCGACGGAATGTTGGTCGAAGCAGTTGAGCTTGAACAAAACGACTTTTTCATAGCAGTTCAGTTTCACCCAGAATTTAAAAGCAGACCAAATAAACCGCATCCGTTATTTTGTGGCTTTGTAAAATCCTCTATCGACCACAAAGAAAAGATATTGTAACGGGAAATTTTGTTGTTGCCCCAAATGGTTGTTTCTGCAAAATTATTATGTTGCTTTTTGAAAATATCCTTTTAATCTTTAGACTTTTTTATATCTTAGTAGTATAATATTTAAATAATCCTCACCTTCGGTGATGATTTAGGAAATACTCCTCGTCGAACTTTGTTCGCCATTTTGCACCGACCGTGCAAAAACAGTAGTATTTCTACATTTTTAAGCTACATCTAATTATAAATTCGCAAAATGTATGGGCGGGGAAGGTTCGAAAATTCCCCTTGCCGCCTAATAAAAAAATTTCTCTAAAAAATTTTACACTACCGTTCATTTGTATTAAAATTAAACTTTATTATTAAAAAGGAAATATTAACATGAGGATAGGGATAATATGTGCTGTCCAACAGGAGCTTGAACCTTTTTTGGATATCATACAAAATCGAGAAGAAATAGAAAAGTCTATGCTTACGTTCCACAAAGGTGTCGTTAATAAAACCGAGTCAATCGCTTTGTACTGTGGAGTTTGTAAGACAAATGCCGCAATCGCAACGCAAATTTTAATCGACACATTTCAATGTGACGTTATAATTAATTCCGGAACTGCTGGCGGTATTGCGCCTTTTGTTAAATTGCTAGACACGGTTATCTCTACCGAATGTGGGTATTGGGATGTTGCGCAAGGGTTTATTAAAAAATTCCAGTCTTGGATCGATGAAGATATCTGGAAATCAGACAGTAGACTGCTTAAAACAGCAAAAGACATGGTTAAAAAGCAAAATCTCTCAAACATTCATTTTGGGAGAATGATTACCGGCGAACAGTTTATAGAAGACGAAAACCGCACAGAGATTAAGGAAACCTTCTCTCCGCTAAGTGTTGATATGGAAACTGCAAGCATAGCACACACTTGTTTTGTAAACAATGTCCCCTTTATATCGGTTAGAACTATTACAGACACCGAACAACAATCGGGACTTTCAAACTTTGCAGAAAACCTCGTGAAAGCTTCCGCGCGTTCTTGCAAAGTTGTCGAACAGTTGATAAAAGAGATCTAGAACACTCTTAATGTTCTAATGTTTAGTTTAATCGTTAGCTTTGTCAACTCGCATTTAACGATATCGAAGTTAACATAAACCCATACAAAAAATGCGTTTCATTATAAATATCTCAAAACACTCTTGATGAGAAAAACAATCAAAATAAGCAAAAATGAGATATAGACAGATTTTATGATTTTTGTTACAATCATCATAAAAAAAAATAACGGAGGTCATTAATAATGTCACGTAAAGTTGGAATCTGTTGTGCGGGAAATATTATAGTTGATATAACATATCCTATCTCAAACTGGCCTAATCAAAACGAACTAGTACACATCACAGAGGGTATTACGTCAACAATAGGTGGAGCGGCATGCAACACTGTGCTTGATCTTGCAAGGTTGGACAGTTCGTTGCCGCTTTCGGTTTCGGGTTTTGCCGGCCACGATGCCGAAGGCGATTTTTTAATGGGCGAGATGGAAGCGTATAAAAACATTGATCTTTCGATGGTGCTTCGTGATGGAAAAACATCATTCACAGCTGTTATGAGTAACAACAACACAAAGGAGCGGACGTTTTTTCAGTATGCAGGTTCAAACGCACACTATAGCGAAGAGCATATACAATGGGATTCGTTAAAAAACACGTTCATGCTTCATATAGGATATATCTTGTTGCTTCCAACTCTTGACTCCCCCGACGAACAGTATGGAACAAAAATGGCAAGGCTTTTGCACAAAGCTCAACAAATTGGGGTTAAAACCTCAATCGATGTTGTTTCCGAAATGGGAAGTAGATTTAAAAAACTTGTAACCCCATCGCTTAAATACACCGACTATTGCACAATCAACGAACTTGAAGCCGGACAAACAACAGGGATTACGCTTCGCGACAGCGACGGAGTTTTACACAGAGAAAACATGAAGCTAGCGCTTGAAAAACTGTTTGAACTTGGGGTTTCGACGTGGGCTGTTATCCATTGTCCCGAAGCCGGTTTTGGCCTTGACAAAGACGGGAACTATTTTGAACAAAACAGTTTATGTTTGCCAAAAGAGTTTATCAAGGGCACAGTTGGCGCAGGCGATGCTTTTTGTTCCGGAATTTTATATAGTGCGCACCAAAACGATTCGTTGGAAAATGCGTTACGCTTGGCCGTTTGCACCGCCGCCGCCTCGCTTTCTTGTCCCGGTGCTTCGGAAGGGGTTGGTACAGTTTCCGAAGTTTTAAAGTTATATGATCAATATCCGCCAAAAAACTAAAAAATAACGTCTGAAAAAAATCAGCACTTCAACAAAATTTATAAAGGTTGTTCTTTATCAAACCCCAAAGACTGCGAAATTTTCGCTTTCGGTTTGATTTAAAGAACAGCCTTTTTTAATTTTAGACTAATCTATTTTATACTTCGCGATATTAAAATGGATATTTAAATCACATTGCATAGTCCCAACATCTTTAATATATGGGTTAAGCCGCAAATTCATAAGTCGAAAACAACAAAATTTCACTAACAATTTTTGGAGATATGGAATTATTGCATAAAATCTAGTGTGTCAAGTTATGTATAATGCTGTTTTCTGCAATATTATTTAATGCATTTGCAAATTTGTTGAAATGGTAACATTAAAAAAAACCTCGTATAATTATGTTGTAAACGCGAAATACAACACGACAGAATTGTTAGTGTTCATCATTCGCAAATAAAAAGCATAATGGAAGAGGAGCACTTAATATGAACAACAGATTAAATGAAGAATCGGGGTTGCTTGAGAAAAGAAGCTTTCTCGGATCTATAAGAAAATTTTATATGCAGAGCTATTCAAGTGCAATAACGGCGAGCGTTTTGTTGGTTTTGATTTTCTCTGTGTTCACCGATTCTTTCTTGACAGAATATAACATGTTCAACCTTTCAAGAACGGCGGCTGTATATGGATTCATTGCCGGAGCTCAACTTATGGTTGCTACGATTGGCGGAATGAACCTAGCCGTTGGTGCCGTTGGCGGTCTGTCCTGTGTTGTGCTTGGTGAATGTATTCAAAATATGGGGTTCAGCAGCCCGGTAGCGATTATAATAACATTAATAGTTGGCGGACTTTGCGGACTTATAAACGGATTTTTGGTAGTTAAACTTAAACTTTCTGGGTTTATCATAACGCTTGCAATGTCGTTTGTATACGGCGGACTTGCAACAGGAATTTCACATGGCTATCCGTATGAACTCGGCGAAAACTTCGCCAATCTCGGACGCGCAAGGGTTGGCCCTACATCGGCTTTGTTTGTTTTGATGATACTCTTTGTAATCATACTTGCAGTATTTTATCACAACACAAAGTTTGGTAGAAGCATTTTGGCAACGGGCGGAAACCAATCCGCTGCAAGGCTTTCGGGAATATCGGTTGACAAGGTTATAATAGCTTGCAACGTTTTATCTTGTGTACTAGCTTCGGTTGCGGCGCTGTTCTGGAGTTCAAGAACCGGTTCGGCAACTTCGTCGACAGGCTCAGACTGGATGTTATATTCGTTTGCTGTTTGTGCAATCGGCGGAATTAGCCTTAACGGCGGAAACTTTACTTCGATAGGATTTCTGTGCGGTTCGCTTATTCTCACTATGATTAGAAACGGCCTAACAATGCTTAACATCGATATCTATTATGAAGAAGCGTTCCTCGGCTTGGTTATCCTGCTTGCAGTTTCTGTTGAAAGCTTGCGAACAAAACTTGCAAACAAACTTAACTAATCGGTTGAATTTCTTGCAAAAGCAAGTGTTCATATAAAAAAAATAATTGGAGAGGGAAACATTATGAAGAAATTTTTAGCAGTTCTGTTGTCGCTTATGATGGTGCTATCATTGGCAGCTTGTGCAACACCCGCAGAGGAAGAAGCACCGGAACAAGAACAAAGCACAACCACACCGGAACAAGTTGTGGACACACAAGGCGCAACCGAGAACCTAGGTTGGGAATTCCAACAAGAAGAATATAAAATTGCTTGTTATTGGCCGGCTCCCGACACATATTTCGATAGTTACGTTAAAAAAGGAATGGAACAATTTAACGCTGACTATGGTCAAGATGTTAACTGGATGGTCGGAACCGACTGGACACAAGACGTTGAAAACCAATCTGTCGAAGCTATGGCAGCACAAGGATATGACTTGTTCTATATCTTTGGCGCAGACAGCACCGGCGCAAACGCTCTCTACAAAGAACTTTATGACGCAGGATTTGAAGTTGTTAACTATGCCGGAGCAGTTGCAGATCCACAAGAATCTGCATTGACACTTGCTTCAAACGTATACCAAATGGGTTATGATTCAACAAAACTTCTCATCGAATACATGGGCGGCGAAGGCAAAATAATCAATGTTTTAGAAAACCTTAACGACGTTAACACACAAAAAAGACAACAAGGTGTTGAAGACGCAGTTGCAGAACATCCCGGCGTTGAAATCATCCAAACTGTTGCCGACATCGCAACGGTAGACGCTGGCTTTGAAAAAATCTCAGACGCTTTAGCTGCTAACATGGACGCAGACGCTATTGTTGCAACGGGCGGAACCGCTTCGATAGCTTTGGCAAACGCAATGGGCGACTATTATGGAACAAACCCCGATGCAAAACATATCTTTGCCGGAACAGTTGACCAATCTAACGAAGTTATGAACGCAATCAAAGAAGGCCACATCGACCACACTTTGGCACAAAACGGTTGGGGACAAGGATACATCTCTCCGCTAGTTCTTATGTACCTAAAAGATGGTTGGGAACCAATCACATGGGGCGAACACATCGATTCGGGCTCGCTCGTAATCACAGTTGATAACGTAGACACATGGCAAGCAGACATCGAAACTCTAACAATGGATATAATCGCTTCGATAGAAACAGATATCCTTAAACAACCATAACAAACAAATTATTTGGGCGGGCTATAAGTTTCTTATATTGCCCGCCCGCCTGACAAATCACTGGAACAGTATTCGGAGGAAAACATGCTTAAACTAAGTAATATTTCAAAGGCGTTTCCCGGCGTTAAGGCGTTAAACGGCGTAAGTGTAGAATTCTTAAAAGGAGAAATCCACGCTTTATTGGGCGAAAACGGCGCCGGCAAAAGCACATTAATGAAGATTATTTGCGGCGTATACCAAGCCGACAAAGGCGAGGTTCGTCTAGACGACAAAAAACTTCGTCTTAAAGGTTACAACGACGCGGTTAATGCCCACATAAGCATCGTTAACCAAGAGATAACTCTCATTCCAAACAGCTCTGTTGCCGAGAATATTGTTTTGGATAAAATGGGTAAATTTTGCAAGTTTGGGTTTATGGACTGGAAAGCTGTCAACCAAACGGCCAAGGTTTATATGGACAAGGTTGGGTTGACTATGTCTCCGACAACCCCTGTGCGCCACCTAAGCGCGGCACACAAACAACTTATTCAGATCGCTAAAGCGCTAAGTTCCGAAGCGAAAGTGTTACTTCTTGACGAGCCAACATCCTCTTTGACACAGTTTGAAGCCGATATTCTTTTTGATATCTTAAGAAAGTTGAAAAAAGAAGGGGTTATAATGATCTATGTGTCGCACAAGCTTGAAGAGGTTCAGATGCTTGCAGATCGTGTAACAGTGCTTAGGGACGGACATTTGATTGGAACCGACACGATAGATAAAATGGACCGCGACACAATTGTCAAGATGATGATCGGTCGAGAATCGTCCTATGTTTATAGAGGCCGGTTAGATGCTGAAAAAAATCCAATTGCTCTTGAAGTTGAAAATCTTCATTCTTCAATCCACAATCTTCATGATATCAATTTTCACGTAAGAAAAGGCGAGATACTTGGACTTTATGGTTTAGTAGGTTCCGGAAGAACCGAAACTATTAGAACTGTGCTTGGAATTGACCCAAAAACGAAGGGTAATATTAAACTTAATGGGGAAACTATTAAAACGAAAACGTTTTCCGCAACACTTAATAAACACAAGATGGGATATGTAACGGAAAACCGTAAAGAAGAAGGACTATTTCTCGACCATTCTGTAGGCAGAAATATCTGTATCAACTCTTTACACGATTTATATCTCTCCAAATCGTTTCCTCTAATTAACTTAAAAAGCGAAAAAAACAGAGCACAACAATATATCGATCGCCTCGAGATTAAAACACCAAAACTAGAAACATCCGCGGGTTCTCTTTCGGGAGGAAACCAACAGAAAATAAGTATAGCAAAATGGTTAAGTGTTGGTTGCGACGTCATTGTTATAGACGAACCGACAGTTGGTGTTGACATTGGTGCAAAAGAATATATCCATCAATTGATTTGGGATCTTGCGGTCAAAGAAAACAAAGCTGTTATAGTTATATCGTCCGATATGAATGAAATTATCTCTCTTTCACGTAGAATTTTGATTTTCAAAGATAAAAAGATCGTTAATGAACTAAAGGGCGAAGAGTTTTTCGAACAACCGGGAGATGTTATATGCAAAGAAATAGGCAACTATTTCATATAGATTTTTGATCTCTTTACACACAGTTTATAATAGTATATAAAGCAGTCCCATTGCTTGGGTATTTAAAACACTGTGTTGATAGAAATCAAAAGGAGCTTTATGAAAATAAAAATATTTTTATGTGTTATTTTTATTGCGTTGTTGTTGCACGGCTGTAAAAATCAACCTACCGAAGTTGAGGCTTTGCCACAATATATAACCGAACCCACACAAGTTACAATTGGGCCACTAGAACACAAGCAATATCAAGATTACCAGTTTGGTTTTTCTTTTGGAGGTATTGCAGACTATTCCATCCCGATGGAAAAAATGGCCCTTGAAGCGTGCGAATATCTTGAAATCCCTCCTATTTTAGTAGACACACCGGAAAACTGGATTCAAACAGAACAAAACGAATCTATAGACCGAATGGTTGAACAGGGTGTTTCAAGTATATTTATGATGCCTTCTGAGGCAACGGCAGGCAACGAAAAAATAGGACAACTTGAAGATTTGGGGCTTGAAGTCGTGTGCGTAGGCGGAGCCCCAGACCTTCCGTCCGAAAGCCATTTAACGCTCGAAACCGACAGTTATCAATGTGCATACGAAGCGACACTTAAGATAATTGAACATCTCGAATATGAAGGAAGTATAATCGGGGTTTCCGGCGCGACAACAGACACTAACAGTAAAAAAAGATTGCAAGGAATTGCAGATGCTTGCGCACAATACGAGGGTATTGTGCTTCTTGAGCTTGTTGACGGAATTTCGACAGAACAAACCGGCCTTTCGGTTGTTGGCGAACTACTTGAAAGACAGGGCGAACATGTCGACGGAATAGTTGCAATGGACTACTATGCCGCCCAAGCTATGGCACACTATCTTTTAAACGTTCCACAGTTTCAAGACATAGCATGTATAGGTATAGATTCCGATCCGTTAGTTCTTGAGGCGATTGAACAAGGTAAAATGTTAGGTTCTATGTCTCAAAATCCTTGGGCACAAGGAATTATTGCAGTGTATACGCTTAAAATGCTTGAAGACGGATGGGTTTATAAACAAAACCAACCACACCTAATAGACACAGGAACTCTTCTTATAACTTCGGACAATCTAGATGACTATGAACAGCAGATGATTTCAAAAGCATACGCTATGCTTGAAACATGGGGCGACCGGTTTCATCCGCCAATAACAACAGTCGTTGAGGTTGACACACCATGAAAAAATATATAGTTGTATCTGTCGCAATCATTTTTATAATTTTTGCAGTTGCACTTTTTACCGGCGCGTTTAGTTCAATCAATTTTATGTCGAAAGACAACACTGTTTTTGAATCGGTTAACTTTCGTGTCAATGTAATTTTACCCAGTATAAAACAAGACTATTGGCTTTCGGTTGTAAACGGTATCGAACAAAATGTATCAGAAGATATTTCGATTTCATTTTATGAATCGGAAAATATCGATATAAACAGCCAGCTCGAAAGCCTTGAAATGGCAATTGCTGCACAAGTTGACGGAATAATAGTTCAAGTTCCAGACGATGAATATTTTAAACAGGCTCTTTCTCGAGCAACAATTTCGGGAATTCCAGTTGTCGTTATCGATGGACAAACCGAACCTGGACAGTTTTATGTCGGAAGCGACAACTATGAAATCGGTCGTTTGGCGGGAGAAGCCATGGCGAAAACTTCAAACTCAAACGCAAAGGTAGCGATTATTTCTCAAAACGCCAACTCTTTCAGCCAAAATCAAAGAATAGAAGGTTTTGTAGATGCGTTGAATTCACATGAAAATATGTCGATTACAAGCATTGAATACACAAACGAAAATATTATAGAAGCTACGATAACGGCGGAGGATGTTTTAAAGACACATCCCGAAACAAACGCTATGTTTGGTGTTACGGGCATATCAACTTCCGGAATTGCAAAGATGATGGAGACAAAAGCCAACAAATCGACATATGATGTGGTTGGAATTGACGCGATGTCAGACACGCTTTTGGGCATTGAGCAAAACTATATCTACGGAACGGTTGAACAGTCACCCGAACAAATTGGTTCCGCCGCTATTTCGATTTTGAACGAAATTTTGGTTGAACTTGAATATCCACAAAATCAATATCATTATACAGAGGTTACTCTAATCACCGAAGCGGAAACTCTCGAAGCACGAGGTGAACAATGAGTTTGTTAAAAAGAACCGTTCGCTCTATGCAAGCGCACATTCGAATTCACTATGGAATTACTGTTGGTTTGATGATTGTGATTTTCGGAGTTGGTTTGTTGCTTAACAGCGTAATTTCCAATAGATACAATCGAATTTTAGACAGCACCCTACACTATAGCGTATACGAAAATGCTCTACGCGAAACATACCAATCGCTTGATAGATTAATATACAACCCAAACGAACTATCAGACATTTCAGAAAAAATAACCAATTTATATGAACAATCACAGCTTCTTCCCGAAAACATTTCATACGAAGATTTTTGGAGACAAGCAACCGATTTGAAATACATGACCGACACGTTTCTAACGTCGGTAAGTAGCGCCAAAAGGCTTGCCGAAAGCGGTTATATAGAAGCCGCAATCCCAATATTCGAGGATAGCGAACGCATATATAATTTGATTTTAAGGTATCACGATATAAGCGACAACATTTTAGTAGAGATAAACAAACAAGAACAAAGTCTTGTTAACGAATACAGAGAGCGTCTTTTAATTATAAACTTTTTGTTTGCGGCAATAGTTTTGGGCTGTAGTTTTCATCTTATAGTAAGGCTTATTGACCGCACAGTACATCCTATAGAGATCTTGACCAAAGCCGTAACTGACACAAAAGCTTCAGAACACACATTAAATCTACTGCCGTCCATCGAATGTGGAACAACCGAAGTTGAAACGTTACGAAATTCGTATAACGAATTTATAGACAGGATCAACGATCAATTTTTATATATAAAAGAATCGGGAGACCTTGAAAAACAATTGCTCGAAAACGAAGCGCAAAACCTTCGCGTTATGCACATGCTTAAGGTTAGCGAGCTTAAGGTTCTTCAAAGTCAAGTTAACCCACATTTTATGTTTAACGCGCTTAACATGATAACTTCAAGCGCCTATCTAGAGGGTGCGGAACATACGACGCTTTTGATGGAACTGCTTGGAAGCTATTTGAGGTATAACCTAGACTATGCAAATCAAACAGTTAAAATTTCCGATGAAGTCGACCATATATCGGATTATTTGAAGATACAAAAAGTTAGAATGGGAGACAGATTAGAGTATCAAATCGAATGCGAGAGCCTTGCAAGCCAAGCAAAAACACCGAGTTTTATACTTCAACCGTTTGTAGAAAACGCTCTCCACCATGGGCTTAACAGCATTGTTGAAGGCGGTTTTGTAAGCATTGAAATTTCGGTTAAAAGCAACCGTGTTGAAATTCGCGTTTCGGATAACGGGGTCGGTATGTCACAAGAAAGTTTGGAAAAACTTAATGTTTTGACACAAAAAGATCCCCTTCGAGAGGATAACGAACATGGAATAGGAATTAAAAATGTTGTGTCACGACTTCAATTGTTTTTCGATCAAGATGTTGAATTTAAGGCGACGAGTGACAAAAACCAAAAAACCGAGTTTAAGTTAAGCTTGCCGTTTACATTGGAGGAACATTATTATGGGCTATAAATTTCTCATTGCCGACGACGAGGCTATAGACCGCCAAGCTTTAAGCCAGTTGTTAAAACAGGAAGTTGACGATATAGACGAGATCTACACGGCGAACAGTGGATATAAAATGATCGAAATCTTGGAAAAAGAAGATATAGACATTGCTCTTGTAGATATCGAGATGCCGGGAATGACTGGTCTTGAAGCGGTTAGAAAGCTTCGCCAACAACACAACTCTGTTAAAATAATTATGAACACAGCATACAGCAGTTTTAGTTTTGCTGTTGATGCTTTAAAGCTTGATGCGGACGATTATCTTGTTAAACCGCTTAGACGAGATAAGTTTATGGAGGCGGTTAACGGTTGTATAGCAAAAATCCAAGAGGAAAAAGCGGTTGAAACTCAACAAGAATCTATGTTATCCTGTATAAAGTCAACCGTTGCAGATAGTGCTTTGAGATATATCGTCGAAGACCAGATAACAGCAAACAACATCAAAGTTTTAGAAGACGTTCTCGGCCTTTCGCAAAAACAAAGCGTAATCTCTTTGTTGTCAATTCAAAAGGAAAAACTAGGCCTTGTCAAACAAATCTACGAAAACAGCAAAAAATTATTATCCGAACAGTTCGACAGTTTTTGTTATGAATTGGACAAGCAAACGTTGGTTTGCCTTATAAGCGCCAACAAAGAAATGTCACAAAGTTTTTTCACTCAAAGCGTCTATAACTTTTTACAAAACATCTGCGAAGCCGTTAAACGTCGAACAGAGATAGTTTGCTTCGTCGGAGTTGGCGACATTGCGCAAAGCGTTGTTGAACTACACAGATCGTATCAAGCAAGTGTTTTTGCACTTGAGGCGTGTGTAGAAAACAATATGTCGTTCGCTACAAGAGAACCCTTAACAGATAAATCAGACAAAGATAGATCTAAAAGCGAACACAACAAACATGTCGACATGGCTTGTAGTTATGTTCAAATTCATTATAAGGAAGACATATCGTTAGAAAGTGTTTCGGACGCAATAGGCATTTCGATGTACTATCTAAGCCGATTGTTTAAAGAAGAGATGGGTGTGAATTTTCTTGAATATCTGACAGACATTCGAATAGGGCGAGCAATCGAACTTCTTTCTCTTGGCGAATATTCTATACGAGAACTTGCGTTGCAAGTAGGATATCAAAACCACACTTATTTTTGTAAAATATTTAAAAAGAAAACAGGAAAAACGGTTGGCGAATACCGTCAAGGAATTTAAGATTTTTTAAAAACAGGAGGAATTTTTATTATGAAACGTTACGGAAGAGTTGTTAAAGTTAAACCCGAAAAGTTGGAGCGATATATAGATCTCCATCAAAACCCGTGGCCCGAGGTTTCTGCGGCAATTCACAAATACAACATTCGCAACTTTTCGATCTATCACATGGGCGAACTTTTATTTTCATATTTCGAGTATATCGGCGAGAATTTTGAAAAAGACATGGAACTTCTAGCACGCGAAACGTCACATTGGTTGACCGAAACCGACGATTGCCAACTACCGGTTGAAGGAGCAAAACAAGGCGACTTGTGGAGTGTTATGACAGAAGTTTTCTATCAAGAATAAAAAAAGAGGAGTATTTAACCATGAAACGTTCAGAGATTAACCAAGCAATTAGAAAAGCAAAACAGGCTCTTTCCGACATCAGTTTCACGCTACCTTCATTTTCACAATGGTCTGTCGACCAATGGAAGCAAAACAAAGATAATATCGATGTCATACGTGACGTTATGTTAGGTTGGGACGTAACAGACTTTGGAACCGATGATTTTAAAAACGTTGGCGCTGTGTTGTTCACAGTTCGTAACGGCAACTTATATAACGAAAATATTGGTGTGCCGTACTGTGAAAAGATTATTGTTTTTGATGATAGCCATCGTCAGATGATACCTTTGCACCATCATGTCCACAAAACAGAGGATATCATAAACCGAGGAAACGGTATTATGGAAATAGAGCTTTTTAACTCAAAACCGGATGGTTCGGTCGACACCGAAAGCGACGTTGTTGCCTATATGGACGGGCTTAAAAAAGTATTCAAAGCCGGAAAAGTTTATGAAGTCTTCCCGGGCGACAGCATAACGTTAACTCCGGGTATGATCCACCGTTTTGGTTGCAAAAAGGGAGCCGGTTGTTTGGTTGTTGGAGAAGTTTCAAAAATCAACGACGATAACAAAGACAATGTTTTTGCACAACCCCTGCTTCGTTTCTCCAATATAGAGCAGGATGAAGATAGCGAATTTGTGCTTTGCAACGAATATGACACCATTTAATTTAAAAAAAACTATCTATTTCAATTATGGGTTTAACAAAAAACAACTTGATTTTGTAATCGAGCTCTGATAATGTGGGAGTATACTTTTTATACGTAGCGAAAACAACGATAGCTTTTACGTATAAAAAAGTATCAAGATTTTTTAAAAAAGAAAAGGAGACTTTTAGATGATTGGAAACATACCTAAACTAAATCTTGGTATTGTTGCGGTTTCAAGAAACTGTTTTCCAGCTTCCCTTTCGCAAAGCCGTATGGAGAGCATTGCAAAACAATATGGCAAAGATATATATCAATGTCCAATAATTGTTGAAACGGAAGTCGATTCACAAAACGCCATTAAAGAGTTAAAACAAAACGACGTAAATGCTTTGATTGTTTTTCTTGGCAACTTTGGCCCCGAAAACGCAGAAACGCTTTTGGGCGAATGGTTTGATGGCCCAATTATGTATGTTGCAGCGGCAGAGGGCGACGGAAACTTGGTAGACAACCGAGGCGACGCATATTGCGGAATGCTTAACTGTAGCTATAATCTAGGACTTCGTAACGTTAAAGCGTTTATTCCAAAATTCCCGGTTGGAACGGCTTTAGATATCTGTCAAATGATCGAAAAATTTAAACCGATAGCAAGATCAATTATCGGTCTTAAAAAATTAAAGATAATAACATTTGGGCCTCGTCCAAACGATTTTCTTGCTTGCAACGCGCCGATTAAGGCGTTGTATGACCTTGGTGTTGCTATTGAAGAAAACAGCGAACTAGATTTGTACTCAGCATATAAACAACATCAAGATGACCCGCGAATTCCAAAACTTGTCGAGGAGATGCAACAAGAAATTGGTGAATCGAAGTTTGCCGGCGTTCTACCAAGGCTCGCACAGTATGAGTTAACACTTAATGATTGGATAGAGCAACACAAAGGTGCATATGAATATGTGGCGCTTGCAAACAAATGTTGGCCCGCGTTTCAAGTTGAGTTTGGATTTGTTCCATGTTATGTTAACTCGAGATTTGCCGCTCGCGGTATTCCGATTAGCTGTGAAGTTGATATATACGGAGCGCTTTCCGAATATATCGCTGTTTGTGTATCGGAACAGACCGTCACACTTCTTGATATAAACAACAGCGTTCCTGCTTCAATTTTTGAAAAAGGTATTGTTGGCAAATATAACTTTAGACAAAACGAAACGTTTATGGGATTCCATTGTGGTAATACATGCACCTCTATGGTTAAAAATCCACATCTCGGATACCAGCTGATAATGAAAAGAAGCCTTGAACCGGATTTAGAAGAACCGGACATAACAAGGGGAACGCTCGAGGGTGACCTTAAGGCGGGCGAGATAACGATATTCCGTCTCCAATCGGGCGCAGATACTTCGCTTTGCTCTTACATCGCACAAGGTGATGTTTTAGATGTTCCAACCGAGAGCTTCGGTTCTATTGGAATTATAGCAATTCCCGAGATGGAAAGGTTCTATCGACATGTGCTTTTGGCAAAACGTTTCCCACACCACACAGTATTGGTATATGGGAAACACGGTGAAGCGTTGTTTGATGTTTTGCAATATCTTGGCATTCAAGATATAAATTACAACAGACCCAAATCTTTACCCTACCCAACTGAAAATCCGTTTGGTTAATAGCTTGTAATTTTTTCAATAAAAAAAGCCTAAAGTTTAATTAATTTAAGCATTAGGCTTTTTTGTTGTTTATTTTTATTATACATTATATAAATCGATGCTTGAAAAACTGTATTTACCAACCACAACATTTTATGTTGACACATAGTAGATGTTTTGATAAAATCAGTGTTGCCGTTTAAAGTGTTTTGGCAAAAAATAATCATTCAAGTCGAAACGCACCACAAACCTTTACACAGATAGGAAACTATGACAAACAAGAAAAAAGGCATATTCTATATAATTCTCTCTGCTTTATGTTTTGCGACTATGAGTTTATTTGTGCAACTTGCAGGGGATGTTCCGTTTATTCAAAAAACATTTTTTAGAAATATAATCTCTCTCGTTTTTTCATTTAGTTTAATAATGAAACAAGGGGGAGATTTTTCTTTTAAAAAGCAAAACACCAAATTTTTTATTTTACGTTCCTTTTTTGGAACTCTTGGAATTTTTTGTAATTTTTATGCAATCGAAAACCTAATTTTATCCGACGCCGCAACGATTGCAAAGTTGTCGCCATTTTTTGTTATACTGTTCTCGTTTCTTATCTTAAAAGAAAAAATTAAACTGTGGCAGTTTACAAGCATAGCGATAGCTTTTATAGGGAGTTTGCTTATAGTTAATCCGGGAATTTTTGTTTCGATTTTTACCGGTGTTTCTCTCGAGATAACCGAAACAACATTTCCTGCGTTGGTGTGTATGCTTGGCGCCTTGTCCGCCGGTGTCGCATACACCATGATCCGACGCTTATCAATAGCGGGAGAGCGAGGCCCGTTTATTGTGTTTTTCTTTTCGGTTTTTTCAACGGTAGTGTGCTTACCGTTTTTGATCTTTGGATATACTCCAATGACGCTGTTACAGATTATGTTTTTGGTTTTAGCGGGAGTATTTGCAAGCTTTGGCCAGTTCACAGTAACAGCCGCATACAGCAACGCTGCGGCAAAAGATATTTCAATATACGACTATTCACAGATAGTCTTTTCCGCAATATACGGCTTTTTTGTGTTTGGGGTTATTCCTCCAAGCACAAGCGTTTTTGGATATATAATCATTGTTTCGGTTGCTGTTTTCATGTATCTCAAACAGCGTTTCTCCGAAAAACCTAATAATAAAATCTAACTTTTTGAACTGGTGCAACCAAAAGATAATAAACTCAGTTTAAAGTTTAAGGGTTGTTATGTTCTCGTTTGCTATCTTGATCTCCAATTTTTAAACTGTTTAATTTTTTTCAATCCTCCAAGCCTTGTTTTAGTAGACTTAGCAAAAAGAACTTGCTAAATTATATTAAGTACATTTACAATATATTAACAGATTTTACGTGTACTTTTATATATATATGAAAAATCACATAACTACAATTCGATAAAAAAACAAAGGCGAAGATTACTTTCAATTCATGTTGCTTTATTTATATATATCTCTCGTATATATCAGTATACAATTAAATGAATCGTATCGTCTTCAAAAAGAATTTGATTTTCCAAAAATAAATCGATATCTTCGTTTAACGTTTGACCAAGATAAACCCTTTCAAATTTCTTTCCGGTATAGTAGTTCATAGCTTCATGTAAACTCCAAGGCACAGCGAAGGCTCTTTCGGTAAAAGAACTCATCGCACGTATATCGGGGGCGAACTGTTCGGGATTTATGTCATATATAAAGCTGAACTTTGTAAGTGTTATTCCGGTTTGCTGTTCATATTGTTCAACATAGTGGTTAAGCGTTCTGCCCATGTTTTGGTCAATTTTGTTTGCGGCGAGATGTTCCGAGATATTTGCTATTATAAATACGCTGTTTAACATAAAAGATATCGCAACAAATATCTCAATGCTTCTTTTAATTTTCTTTAAATCAGCTTGCAACGATGTTATATATATAATCGCAAGTGAGCTTCCAAAAAGCATAGCCATCGGGCTGTTAACTCGTCCGACAGGTCCCGTATTAAACAAAAACATCGGAACAATACAGATAATCAAAATGCAAAGAACAAACAACAAATATTCCGCTATAATAGTTTTTTTCGATTTAAGTAAAAACAAGAATAAAATTGTAGCGCCTATTATTACGTAGTTAAAATAGTGTGGCAACATATTGAGATTTTTATGCCACAAATCATCTGTATATGTTATTAAAGCTTCAACAGTTCTTTCTAGTCCCTCCTGTGTGAATATGTCGTTTGTTCTATCTTGTTCGCTTTGAAACAAAGCTTTTCCGGCTTCAACAACTCCAAATGATATAACAACAACCACAATAGTTATAAGAGCTAGTTTAAATATATCTATAATAATCTTTTTAAGTTCCGCTTTATCAAGTCTTATTGTCGTTATATGCCTTAGTATAAAAATCAACATGATGAAAGTTGGGAAGATATTAACCAGTCCTTGATAGCATAACACAGCGGTTAAAAGCAACGCAAAAATTTTAAGGTATCTCTTTGTTGTTTTTAAAAGCGAAATCTTTGCGGCATACACAACCAAGAGAACCCCAAGACACATAACCGCAGACTCGGGAAACAAAAGATATTCAAGGTTAAATTGACAAACGACTAAAACGAACGATATAGCCACTATAAAAACATTTGTAGTAGTTGTTTGTTTTTTCACAAATTCATTTAAAATATCCGAGGTTATATAAATTGCAAACGACAGAAAAAATATCCCGATAAACGTCATACCTATTATATAAACTTCAAGCGGCAGATTTAGTATACCGGCAAAAAAACAAACAAACGCAGAAATTAGTCTGCCGTCAAGCAAAAAATACTGTTGCGGATAATTCATGTATCCGAGATCCCACAAAACGTATGTGTCAGAAGAAAAGTGCATCTGCAAAAATCCCGAACACAGAACTATTGCAATTCCCCAAATAATCAAAAATTTTAATTTTTTTTCGTTTAACATACTTTTGTTTCTCCTATGAACACTATTTAAAAATTTATAACAATAATACGCTGAAAAGACCGCAAAATGCGGTCTTTTAAATTTACTTGTTAAATTTTGTTACGCCATAACCATCGCTGAAAACAAGATGCAAAAGAATGTCTTTGCTGTCCGCTATCGTATTTACAAAACTTTGTTTTAATGTGACGACTGTCGAACCATCAGCGGCAACGCTTGCTGTGTAGTTGCTTGGAGAAATTGCAAAACCATGTATCCATATCCCTTCGAACTTCGCAAACGGTCCATCTGAGGTGAAAGTATATCCGCTATAATTCGTGTTGGTTTCCCATACATTATAGAAAATATCACGTTCGGTTTTTTGGACGATGTGTTGCGGCGAAGAGGTTGTTGAACCGGTCTGGCTTCCCGGAGGAAGAATTGGTGTTGGAATTGGTGCTGCCGGATCATAAATTATAGTTAAAGTTGATTCGTTTAAAGAATTAGTAGCTCCATTTTTAAAGGTTAGTTTATGCGTTACTCCTGCTCCACCGATATTTACTAGATCAATCGTTTTGTATCCATCTGTACTTACACAGTTATCTAAAGCTATATTTCTTACAATACCATCTATTGAGCCATGAAAAAAAGAACCCGGTGTTAAATATTCCGACACATAATACGGAAGAACTATTCCTGTTGTTTGTGGTGTTGTAATAATCATTTCTTGATACAGCATTTCAACGGTAGCTATGCCTGAGTTCTCAAGATTTCCGTAATGCATTATATCATTACCTCTAATATCAAGAAAGCTTAAGTTTTTTAATCCACCGCTATCAATAAGTTTAGCAAGATTTGAGATATCTTCTATCTGGTTATACTCAAACTCCAGCTTGGATAAATTTGGTAGTTTATCTAATTGTTGAAAATCATTTAGAGTTAAAGCAGTTATTCCTTTAGTGTCAAATTGAAGCTCTGTAGTGGAGTTACTTACTGCATCTGAATACGTCAATTTCTTGTTAGTATCATCAAAAGATAGTGGTACAGGGTAAGATCCTCCGACCTTCAAAGCATTATAAAGCTCTTGGCTATCAAAATTCAAAGTTACGTCCGCAAACGCTGTTGCTGAAAAAACACAGGTCATTATAATCGTTAAAACTATTGCTGTAATATTTTTTTTCATGGTTTGGGTATCCTTTCGCAGTGCAAGAAAATTCGCAATTCATTTATTGTCAATTCCAACAATTATTTTCCAGCTGTCTTGACAATTCTCACAATTACTTATACATTTTAACACAAGAAAAGCTATAAAACAAGTTGCAATTTATGTATAATAAACGTTTTCGCGATAGAGTTCAATATATATCCTTAAACCACTAATTCAAACAAAAAACAATCGGCGTCAAAGCTTGCGCCAATTGTTTTAGTCCCCTTTTTTATCAGGGGTTCCTGGTATTTGACTAAGAGTCGAAAATAATTTAAAAAAAATTTTTCTCCCTTGGTTTAAAGAATGAAAAACAGTAGTGTATTTTCTGAACTGATTTTATTATGTGTCGAAAAATACACTGCTGTTCATTTATGCCAAAGAATATCCTCCATCAATCAACAAGCACGAACCCGTCATATACGCAGATATATCCGAAGCAAGATACTGTGCAAGCCCCGCGATTTCCTCTGTTTTTCCAAGCCTGCCTATTGGAGTGTGTCCAACCCATACCTTATACCAATCGGTATCCTTGCTTTTTTGGATTGTCGGTGTGTCGACATATCCCGGTTCTATAGCATTAACACGAATACCATACTTCGCCCATTCATAAGCCATGATACGCGACATGTGACTTACGCCTGCCTTGGTAACGTTATATGTGATTTGACACTGTGGAACATTCACAATCCTTGCCGAAACCGACGACAAGTTTATTATCGAACCTCCATCTCCCTGTTTAATCATCTGCTTTGCCATCTCTTGGCACAACATAAACGTTCCCCGAAGGTTAACTTGATTTACATAGTCCCATTCGTCGATCGGCATTTCTTCAGCCGGCGCACAAGTAACAACACCTGCATTATTAACTCCAACATCAAGCCTTCCGAAAAACTCAACCGTTTGTTCAACTGCTTTTATACAATCCTGTTGAACCGAAACGTCGCCCTCGATAAACCTGCAGTTTTCTTTAAGTTCGCCCAGTTGTTCTAGAAATTTCTGTCCTTTTTCAAGTTCCCTTCCCAAAATCGAAACTTTTGCGCCTTCTTCCAGAAAAGCTTTTACAATCGCCTCTCCAATCCCGCTGTATCCACCCGTTACAAGGGCTACTTTGTTTTTTATACTAAAGTTCATTGTTTCTGTCCTCCTCTAATTCAATACAAAAAAATGTTTTAATTAGATACCGCCATGTTGACAATCGTTTCCTCTTTAAACTCGCTTTTGTCAAGTTCTCCACAAATTCTGCCTCCACCGACAACAATCATGCGGTCGCACATTGCAAGCAATTCGCTTCGCTCGGACGAGGTGAATATTATTCCTATACCTTGTCGAGCAAGATCCACCATGATGCTGTATATTTCAGCTTTTGCTCCAACATCAACACCACGAGTTGGCTCGTCTAAAAACAAGATTTTTGGTTTGGTCAGCAACCATTTTGCAAGCACAACTTTTTGCTGATTTCCTCCCGAAAGATTGCTTACAGGTGTGGTTATCGAAGCTGTTTTTATCTTTAACATCTTGACAAAATCATTCGCAACCGTTGTTTGCTTTTTTTTGCTGATTACGCCACTCATGCTTATTTCTTTAAGGTTTGCAAGTGTGACATTTTCTTTGACCGACATATGTGAAACAAAACCATCATCCCGACGATCTTCCGTGACATATGCTATTCCGTTGTCAATCGCATCTCTTTCGTTGTTAATTTCCACCTGTTTGCTTTCGATGAAAATTTTTCCCGATACACGTCCCGGTTTTCCAAAAATCGCCGATAAAATTTCGCTTCTTCCTGCTCCAACAAGTCCTTCAAGAGCAAGAATTTCTCCGCTTCGCAACGAGAAATTTATATCTGACACGATATTTTTTTTGCGGTTATACGGATGTTGAACGCTCAAGTTTTCCACACGCAGAACTTCTTGTTTTATCTCGACCGTTTCTTTCGGGTATAACTCTCCGAGATTTCTGCCTATCATCTCTGAAACTACTTCTTTAACCGATGTATCCGACGTCATATGTGAATTAACAACTTCACCGTTTCGCATAACGACAATTCTGTTGCAGTTCCCGAAAATTTCTTCCAGTTTGTGCGTTATCAAAATTATTGTAATGCCTTTTTCCGCAAGCTTTTGAACCGCCTCGAACAAAGTCTTAACTTCTTTTGGAGGCAAAGCAGCAGTAGGCTCATCCATAATCAAAATCTTAGGGTTGCGTTTCATGGCACGTGCAATCGCAACCATCTGTTGTTGAGCCTTGCTAAGTCGCCTTATCTTCACTCGTGGATCGATGTTGAAAACATCCAGTTGTTCAAGCAACGTTTTAGAAGTTTCATTTATGGTTTTAAAATCTATCTTTCCGTTTTTACACGGCCATTCCCCCATAAACATGTTTTCCGCAACACTCATGTCCAAATGCATGCTCAATTCTTGATATATCATAGCAATTCCGGAAACTTCGGAATCTTTTGGAGATTTGAATTTCACCAATTTCCCTTCAAAAAACATCTCTCCTTCATATGAATCACAGGGATATACCCCACTTATAA
>CAYJFO010000016.1:0-23811 GCA_964369645.1 uncultured Oscillospiraceae bacterium
TTTTTTCATGGGAGCATAGTTTGCCATCGCTTTTTTTATACCAACCATTTCAAAATCCACTTCAACCAACATGTCGTCACCCGTCGGAACAGCGGACAAAACCTTTCCTTTTCCGAACTTTTTATGCTCGACGATATCGCCTTTGGAATATGTTGCGCCGGTGTTTTTTTGCATAGCATTTCCGGAACCACCAACCGAAGATTTAAGTTTAATATCGCTCCATGTCGTTCTCGGTTTAGGCGGAACTTTAGCAAACGTCCCCGACATAACTCTTTGCGAATTAACCTCTGTGTAACAATCGCTGTCTATTTCCGCTATGAACCTGCTTTCGGGATTTCTTCGCGTCTGACCAAAAAGCATTCGTCTTGTCGAACGACAAAGCGTTACTTTTTTTCTTCCCCTTGTTATCCCAACATACGCAAGTCGTCTTTCTTCTTCAACGTCTTCTTTGTTGAACCTTGAAAGCTCGCTTGGGAAAATCCCCTCTTCTAACCCTACTATATAGACAACGTCAAATTCAAGCCCTTTTGCGCTGTGTAACGTCATCATTACAACCGCTTCGTCGTCCTCGCTGTAGCTGTCAAGGTCGGACACAAGGGCTACCCCCTCAAGATATTCGGACAACGTCGGTTCAGCCGTCTCTTCTATATATGTCGCAATACTCGAACGAAGTTCCTCGACGTTTTCAAGTCGCGTTAAACCTTCGTCGCCTTGGTTTCTCAACATATTTGCATATCCTGTTTTTTCGATAACATCAACCGCAAACTGTTCAAGATCTTGTGTTTCAAATGACTCCACAAGTGTTACATAAAGATTGTGGAAATTTTTAATCGGCGTTAGATATTTTGAAAGCGCGGGGAAATTTTCCGCCTCTTTGATAACGTCGAGCATCGACACCGAAAGACCCTCAGCAACCGCTTCAACCGCGGACACCGCCGCGTCCCCTAGTTTTCTTGTTGGTTTATTAATAATTCGTTTTAATCTTATATTGTCGTTTTTGTTGTTTACAATCGCAAAATACGCAAGAACGTCTTTTATCTCGGCACGTTCAAAAAACCTGTTTCCCCCGAAAACGCGGTAAGGTATTCCGTTTCGTGCAAACTGCATCTCGACGGCGTTTGATTGGGCGTTCATTCGGTAGAGCACCGCCATAGATTTAAGCGGCACGCCTTTTTCTTTGTTTAAAAGTATGTCTTTTGCTATATATTGTCCCTCGTCTTGTTCGTCCTCCGCAATAAACACCACAAGCTTTTCTCCGTCTTCTTGGTCTGTCCAAAGATTTTTGCCTTTTCGGTTTTCATTGTTTTTGATAACGCTGTTAGCGGCATTTAATATCGACGAAGTCGAGCGATAGTTTTGTTCAAGACGAATTACGTTTGCGCCTTTAAAATGTTTCTCGAATGACAAAATATTCTCGATAGTTGCCCCACGGAATTTATATATACTTTGGTCATCGTCTCCGACGACACATATATTTTGCCCCGAAAGCAAGCTTACTAACCTGAACTGGGCAAAACTTGTGTCTTGATATTCGTCCACCATGACATATTTAAAACGTTTGCGGTAGTATTCCGCTATATCTTGATTTTGTTCTAAAAGTTTTACCGTGTTAAATATTAAATCGTCAAAGTCAAACGCAGACGCTGTTTTAAGCCTTTTTTGATATTCGGCGTAAAGCACGGCAACGGTTTTTTCGTAAAATTCCCCTGCCGTTTCGGAAAACTCCGCCGGCGTTACAAGTTGATCTTTAAGGCGTCCAATCCTTCCGAGAACCTTTTTCGGGGCAAAAATCTTGTCGTCTATGTTGGTTGATTTGATTATATCTTTCATAAGACGAACCGAGTCGTCATAGTCATATATAGCAAAGTTTGTCGGATAACCCAATCTTTCAGCATCTCTTCTCAAAAAACGAACGCAAGCCGAATGGAACGTCGACGCGAAAACGGAACTTCCGTCTTCCGTAGAGATATTTTTAATTCTCTCTTTAAGTTCGCCAGCGGCTTTGTTTGTAAACGTTATCGCAAGTATATTGTATGGATTTACGTTTCCGCTTTTTAGTAGCTGTTTAAGTCGTTCTGACGGTTGATTTTTTTTATCCATAACAAGCAAAAGTTCGTCTATGTCGTCTTGCGTAATCTCGAAACAAACATTTTCGCTTGTATAAGCGTTTCCAAACTCAAGTAGATTTCGTATTCTGTTTACGATTGCTGTAGTCTTTCCGCTTCCCGCTCCCGCTAAAATAAGAATAGGCCCTTCTGTTTGAAGAACCGCAACTCTTTGCATTTCGTTAAGTTTCGAAAAAATTTGTTCTATATATTTTTTTCTTAATTGTAAAAATTTATTTAAGTTATCGTTTAACATTGTTACCATCCAAAAAATTTCATTCTTTTAATTATACCACATCATTCCATGACAAGCCACCGCATACCGTGGTTTACAAAAACTTTTGTTAGCAAAAAAACTATCTACTGTTAGGTTATGTTTTGCAAAACGTAACAGCAAAAACTCTATTTGCGCCGTTATCCAAAAGCGTCTTTGCCGCTTCGTTAATCGTGTTACCGCTTGTTATAACGTCGTCGCAAAGCAAAATATCTTCCCCTTTTATTAACTCGTTATTTTTAACCGAAAAACTGTTTTTCAAGTTCAAGTTTCGTTCGTTACCGTCTATTTCGTGTTGTTTCTTGGTTTTTCGCGACTTTATTAGAACCCCTTCAAGTAGTTGTATACTCGTACAGTTTGAAACCGCCTTTGAAAGAAACAGGCAATGTTTTCTTTTATTTTTGTACGACGGAACGGGGATAACATATCTGCAGTTTTTCAGTTCAGCAAAATCTAAAACATCGTCCGCCATAAATTTCGCAAGTTTCAAAGCGTCTTCAATTCCTGTGTTAGATTTATTGTTGTAAACGGCTTTTATAACCGCGTCTTTATACCAAAACGATGATACCGCAAAACAAATATGCTCAAGTGTTTTTCCCGAAGCGTTGTCCGAAATCCTGTGGTTACCTAGAATTTTTTGTTGTTCCAAAAGCGGTATACAATCACATTCGAGACTAAACGCTACCGTTTTTGAACAAAACGGGCAAACAGACGGAAACACAAGATCTAAAACAACATCTGTAAATGCTTTTATTTTTGATTTGTTTTGATTAATCATATTTCGTTTTCTTTCAAAAACTCTAAGAGCCCCGTAAACCTTGAGGTTTTTTTGTTGTTTAAAACCATAGCTTCAACGGTGTTTTGGTCGCCGACTATTATAAGCATTGTTTTCGCTCTCGTTACCGCGGTGTATAGAATGTTTCGATAACGTAATCGGTTGTTAACTTCGCTAAGGCATAGTATAACAACGGGAAATTCGCTACCTTGACTTTTATGAACGGTAACAGCGTATGCAAGTTCAAGTTCCCCTAACTGTTCGAAGCTATATTCAACAAACTTATCTTCATAGTTAACTATTACGGTCGAGCTTTCATAATTTATCTTTTCTATGTAACCGATATCCCCGTTAAAAACTCCAAGGGTTGTTTCGCCGTCGCTTCTTCTAACTTCTATATCATAGTTGTTTTTAATCTGCATAACTTTATCTTGTTCACGGAATACCTTACCAAAAAATCTTGTTTCATTTTTTTTGTCTGATATCGGATTAATTCGTTCCCTTATTGCTTCGTTTAAAACCTCTGTCCCAAAACCGGCCCTGTTTGGGCACAAAACTTGGATGTCTTCAAACGGATTATATCCATAGGTTTTGGGCAACCTTGTTGATATTAAATCCCCAATTAGCCCGACAACCGCTTCTTTTTGCGCCCCCAAAAAGAAAAAATCATTGTTTTTAACCGAAAGATCAGGCATCTTCCCTTCAACAATATCGTGGGCGTTGACAACGATGAGGCTTTGTGCGGCTTGGCGAAAGATAGTTTTAAGTTCGACAGCGTGGCATATTTGGCTTTGCAAAAGGTCTTTTAAAACGTTTCCCGCTCCGACAGACGGTAGCTGGTTATGGTCGCCAACCATAACCAGTCGGCATTGAGGACGTATACCTTTGAGAAGAGCCTCAAACAAGGCCGTGTCCACCATCGACATCTCGTCGATAACAACGACATCACAACGAAGTGGATTTTCTTCGTTGCGCAAAAAAGCAAGTTTGTCTCCATCGCTGTTTCTTCCATCCACCTCTAAAAGTCGGTGGATAGTCTTCGCGTCTTTTCCAGTAAGTTCCGAAAGGCGCTTTGCCGCCCTTCCGGTAGGAGCCGCAAGAAAAACCTTTTCTCCTTGTAATTCACAAAGTTTAATAATTGCATTGAGCGCTGTGGTTTTTCCTGTTCCGGGTCCGCCCGTTATTATAACCGAACCTTTGGTAAGTGCGGCTTCTATCGCGTCTTTTTGCAGTGGCGCATATTCAATCTCATTTTGTTTTTCAAACTGAGTAATCTTTTTTTCAATTTCATCCGGTTGTTTAAAGTTAAGCGAACTTAAAAGATTTATACGACTTGCTATATATCTTTCTTTTGAATAGATAGACGGCAAAAACGCAAGTTCCGCCATTTCGGTTTCAACCGTTATTATAAAACCGCTTTCAACCGAATTATAAAACTCAATTTCAACCGCGTCTCGTTCGATATTTAAAAACTGGTGTCCTTTGTTTATAAGCGCGTCGGTCGGGACACAGGTGTGTCCGTTTTTCATATTGTGATTCAATATATAGATGAACGCCGCCCTTATTCTTATCTCATCGTCGGGCGGAACGGCAAATTTTTCGGCAAGACAGTCCGCAAACGCGAAATCTTTGTAAAGCGGATATCCACACACAAGATACGGATTATCCGAAATTATCTCTACCGTTGAAAATCCAAAAATCTTAACCAACATGAGCGAATCGGACAAATCAAGACCGAATTTTGATAACGCATTAACGGTTGAACTCACTCCACGTATCTGTTTCATCTCTTTGGAAAAATTCTCTGCTTTTTTAAAAGTTATTCCTTTGACCGTCGCGACATCTTCAGGACTGTTTTCGATAACCTCAAGCGTTTGATCTTTAAACTTTGCGACAAGTCTTTCGGCGGTAGTAGCGCCAATTCCTTTGATAGCTCCGCTTGAAAGATATTTCAAAATTGCTGTGGCGCCTTTTGGAAGTATTCTTTCATATGCCTTGACCTTAAATTGATTGCCATACTTTGAATGGCTTGTATACTCCCCTACAAGGTTGACTTGTTCCCCCGCAACAACGCCGTATAACGACCCAACCGCCGTTATAAACTCGCCGTTTATCTCAACATCAATAACAGCGAAATCATTTTCGCTGTTTTCGTATACAACATTTTCAACCGTTCCGAATACTTTTTGTTCCATAGTGTACCTGTTAGTTTATAAAACTTGCAAGTTTTATAATGTTAATCTCTAAAATAAGTTTCTTATCTACTGTTGATGATTTAAGCGACATGTCGAGTTGCATTAAAACATCGATAATTTTTTTCAACGATTTAAGCGAATATCCCCGAACCCTTGAAAAAGCAATCGATACTTTTTTGTCCCCTTTTTTGTAATCAAAATGCTTAAACAGATCGGTTTCGCCCTTTCCATGGCCGCTCGCAATTTTTGCCCTGTAAAGGTTTACATACGCCGTGTTTAACGCCGCCGTTATCATGAGCGGCTCGGTTCTCATATCAAGCATATCCTTTAAAACCAAAAGCGCCTTGCTTATGTTTTTTCTTTCAAGTGCGCTTATCATGTCAAAAACCGACGATTCGATGTTTTTAATCCCAAGCTTCTCGACATGCTTTTTCGCAATCTCGGTATACCCCGAAAGCGCCGCTAGTTTTTGCACTTCGCAAATCGCTTGATTTATGTCAAGCGAACAAAGCATTGCTATCTCTTGCGCAACACCAGCTTCAAAACCAACGCCCAATCCTTTTGCAAAATCCGTTATCTCTTTTGCGACTAGTGCCGCCGTTAACGGCTCGAAACTTATTAAAGAACAGTTTTCAACCGACTCTAGAAAAGCCATGAGTTTTTTCGGTATCGTTGATCTTTTGTCTTCAAAGCACATCGTCGCAATAACCGTTACATGTTCCGGAACATCGCTAAGTGTTTCGATTAAAAATTTTTCGTTGTCGCTGTTCTTGTTAAATATTACGTTAAACTCGTTTAAAATAATAAGTTTTTTTTCGATAGCAAACCCAAAGCTTTCGATAGCTTCGGTTATATAGTCCTTATCAAGGTTTTGCAAATCAAACGTTATAGAGGAAAAATCGTCCGACCTTTTAACGTGTGACACAACGCTTTCTAAAAGATATCTGTCGTGTGCCGAAACTACGATAAAATTAAAAAGTTTTTCGGAATTTATATATTGTTCAACCTTTTTTGCGTCGATTTTTTTCATTCAAATATCACCTTAAAACTTAAATCATCCTTTAGATATAAAATCACGTTTTCGCCATAGTCATATACCTTGTCGGCTTTAACATAATTTTTGCCGTCAGCCGGTTTTGCGCTATACTCCGTTTTTTCGTTCCAAACAAAAAGTTCAAGATCCCCCGTTGAATACCTCGAGCGGTTTATCTTTAATGTGAAGTCGTCTTGTTCGACATACACAATACTTTGCTCGGGGTCAAAACTAAAGAAAATAGAATCATCATTTTTTGTCTCGTCGGTCAAGGCAAAAAATGTGCTATTGGGAAACGCGGTTTTAACGGTATACATCGCATAATGGTAATCCCCAAACATCGCAACAGCTTGTATGTTGTCAAATCCTTTTAACGTAAGGTATGACTTAAGATACATCAAGTTATCTATATTTGGGTTTAAAAGAACAAGGTTTTGTTTATCTTTGTTAGAGATAATAATACTGTTTCCGTAATATAGCGTTACAATCGTGTCTTGATTAGTGTAATACGTCTTTGATATATACCCCGCCACAAACGGAAGTATAACCGCCACAACAACCACAACGCATTTAAGTTTATTTTTAAAAACAGTCAATGCAAAAACAATCACTATTGTCGCAAATATTACAGCCACTTTAAAATAAGTGGACGAAGAACTTATAGTTGCAAACGACGGATAAGAAAACAAGCGACAAATAAACATTATTATGTATATAATCGCTTCGGTTAAAACTGAAAACATGTGTGCAATAAACGAACTAGGCAACAAGTTTCCAAACAGGATAACGCCAATTATTGCACTCATAAGCCACGGCATAAGCCCAACCACAAACAAGTTTGCAAACGGGGACAGTATCGAGATAGGCATACCAAAAAGGGTAGCTATAGGAAGCGTAACCGCCGTTATAGCAAACGAAACTGTAAACGACTTTAACGTACCGTTTAATCTTGTTTGCTTTTTTGAAATTCTCATGTCTATTAACTGTTCCAACAACGGATTTACCGCAAAGATAGCAAAGCAACATCCAAACGACAAAAGAAACGAAACGTTTACCGCAAGCCTTGGGGTAAACATTAAAATAGCGATAGCGCAAAGACCAAGCGTTGTTAAAGAGTCGCTTTTCTTTGAGATAAGCGACGCAAATACCGACACAAGCATAATCAAAGACGCCCGCACAACCGACACCGAAAGACCATATAACAACATGAAAAAGCCGGCAGATAGCGCCACTAGCATAAATGTTATAAATCTATTAAGACGAATCCGTTTTAGAAAGCTATAGATAAACCCAAGCATAAAAGACACATGTAGACCCGAAACAACAAATATATGTGATGTTCCGGCGCGGTCAAATTCTATCTTGTTTTGTGTTGGGATTAAAGCTTTGTCCCCCGTTATAACCGCGGCGGCTATGCTTCCGCGTTCCCCTTCAACTTGCGTTTCAATAGTATTTTTAATTAACTCTTGAAGTTCGCCTATAAAAAAATAAACTCTGTTTTGTTGTTTTTGGGTAGAAAACTCCTCTATTACGCTTGCGTTGTAACTTAAAAGATTTGCAACTCCGCTGTCAAACTCGGTGGGGTCGTACAGCGATATTCGACAGTTTACTATGTCGCCCGGAACACTCTCTGATTTAAGATAAATCCCAACCGACACGTTGTCAAAACTCTCGTTGTTAAAATCTAAAAGGTCGCCTATAAACTTTCCGCTATCGAGTTTTGCCTTTATTAACACCGTGGCGTCACCTGTTTGATAGGTAAGCTTTTGTTCAATCAATTTGCTTTGTTCTATGTCAATCGTCGCAACAGTCATTGCGCAAACGCAAAACACCATTATAATCGACATGATTAAAACAATTAGTTTTTTGTCGTTATATATTTTTGTCAAAAAACCAAACATAACCGCAAAAATTGCCACAACAAATAAAATCGCGACTATTAACCCAAACAGGTAAACAACCGCAACGGTTGCAAGAAATAATAATCCGGCAGTTCCGAGCGGTCGTTTCATAAAACTCCCCCATTTTGTTTTATACTAAACCGCATTTAAAATATGCAAAATTGTAAAAATGCAAAAAACTTTAGTTATATCGAGGAAGAAAATAATAGCGTAGTTTGTATCACGTTAGTGATTTTTTATTTTTTCGTGGTTATAAGCGGAAGTTGTTCGAGATAGATAATATCGTCACGCTCGGCGGCGACACCCTCCGCAAGAACGGCGGCTTTTCCAACAACGTTCGCCCCCGCTTTTTCCATCATCTTTTCAAGAGCATAAAGTGAACCACCCGTGCTTATAACATCGTCTACTATCAAAACTTTTTTATCTTTAAGATAGTTCATCTCACTTTTGTCTAGGAAAAGAACCTGTTTTCTTGCAGTTGTAATCGATTGAACCTCTATTTCGATAGGGTCTTTCATATAAAGTTTCGACATCTTACGCGCCACGACATAGTTTTTTTTGCTTTGTCTTGCCATCTCGTATGCAAGCGGAATTCCTTTGGCTTCGGCGGTCACTAACACGTCGAATTCGGGAACTTTTTTCAAAAGCGCTTTAGAGCATTCTTCGGTTACTTCTACGTCAGAAAACATGATAAATGCGGCTATTGAAAGGTCGTCACTAATTTTGCAGATAGGAAGGTCTCTTTTTAGTCCGGCAACGTTTAGTTGATAGTATTCCATTTTTATACCTCTTAATTTTAATGTTATTTTTTATTTTATGTTTATTATTTTCGGTTAACCGGGAGGCCAAGTAAACGCCCTGCCCGAAAGAACATGGAAATGAATGTGGAACACCGACTGTCCGGCTTGCTCGCCACAGTTGCTAACAACTCGATAGCCGTCTTTAAGGTCAAGTTCCTTAGCAAGCATCGCGATAATTTCAAAACATCTCGCAACCGCCCCGCTGTTTTGTTCCGAAACTTCCGAAACACTTTCAATGTGTGCTTTTGGTATAACCAAAAAATGTATTGGAGCTTGTGGATCGATGTCGTAAAAAGCCAAAACGTCCTCGTCTTCATAAATCTTTTTACAGGGAATCTCTTGGTTTATTATCTTGCAAAATAAACAATCCATATTAAACCCTCTTTATATCTGTTTCTCAACTATAGACACAACGCTTTCAAGCGCTTGTTTAAGCTTTGCCGTGTCTTTGACGCCCGCCATAGCAAGGTCGGGTTTTCCTCCGCCCGAACCGCCACATATAGCTGCAACTTCTTTAACAATTATACTTGAATTTAATCCTTTTGCCAATGCTTGTTTACCGATTCCGACAAATATTGTTGTCTTTTCGTTCCATTCGCTCGAAACAACCGCAACAATGTTGGGATATTTTTCTTTAAGCGTGTCAAGCATTCCTTTAACTGTGTCGGGTTTTGCTTTGATAAATTCGGTCGCTATAACCTTTAGGTCGTTTAAGTCTTTTGCGGATTTAATAATGTCATCTATCGCGCTGTTTGCTAACTTTGCGTTTAGCGCTTCAACTTCGGAAGATTTTTCGCGCAATTGTTGTTGCAAACTCTCTGTTTTAGAAGCAAGCTCGGAACTGTTTGAAAGCTTCAAAACAGCGCATGAATCGGCTATAACTTTATCTTGCGCTTCGATATATTGCAAAACTCCTTTGCCTGTTGTGGCCTCAATTCTTCTTATGCCAGCGGCAGAGGAACTTTCCGAAAGAATTTTGAAAAGTCCAACTTCGGCGGTGTTTTTAATATGTGTGCCTGCGCAAAACTCAACCGAAACGCCGGGAACGCTAACAACCCTTACGGTGTCGCCGTATTTTTCTCCAAACAAAGCTATAGCCCCTAGCTTTTTAGCTTGTTCTATCGACATAACCTGTTTTGTGACTTCGATTGCATCGAGTATAACGGCGTTAACTTTTTTCTCAACCGCTTTAATCTCGTCTTTTGTCATAGCCTCAAAATGGCTAAAATCAAAACGCACACGATTTCTGTCGACGTACGAACCCGATTGGTGGACATGGTCGCCTAGAACTTCACGAAGGGCATACTGTAAAAGGTGGGCTGAGGTGTGGTTTCGCATAACATCATTTCTGAATTTTTTGTCAACGCTTGCGGTTACAGCCGCGCCTTTTTCAACAACTCCGCTCTTTACAATTCCGATATGACGGAAAAGACCTTCGGCGGATTTTTTGCAATCTACTATTTCAATCGTTGCGACGTCGCTCGAAAGCGTACCAATGTCGCCAACTTGACCGCCGCCTTCGGCATAAAACGGGGTTTTGTCAAGAATAATTACAACCTTTTCGCCCTCGCTTGCCGTTTCGGAAAGCTCTCCCGCGTTTATTATATATTCGACGACGGCTTTGGTTTCAAGGTTATCGTATCCTACAAACTCGGTTTCAGTCACCGTCATTCCTTTGAAAACATCCTCTTCCCAGCCTATGTCGTCTTTCGATTTACGTTCATCACGAGCGCGCTGTTTTTGCACCTGCATAAGTTCGTTGAACTTATCTTCGTCAACCACGAAACCTTTTTCTTCGACTATGTCTTTTGTAAGGTCTAGCGGAAAACCAAACGTATCGTAAAGTTTAAACGCAACCTCTCCCGAAAAAACAGTTTGATTTTGTCCGGCAAGTTGTTCGACAATACCGTCAAGAAGTTCAAAACCTTGTTCGATAGTTTTAAGGAACTTTTCTTCCTCTGATTTAACTATCCTTTTAATGTAATCTTTTCTTTCGGCAAGATACGGATAAGCCGAAACGTTTTCAGACACAACGGTATCAACAATGTTATACAAAAACGGTTTGTTTATTCCGAGAAGTCTCCCATGTCTTGCGGCACGTCTTAAAAGACGCCTTAAAACATAGCCTCGTCCCTCGTTAGAAGGGCCTACGCCGTCCCCTATCATAAACGAAGTGCTACGTATATGGTCGGTTATAACCCTAAGTGAGATATCAACCTTTTCGTCCTGTTTATATTTAACTCCGGCTTGTTTTTCTATCTCTTTCATTATGTTTTGAACGGTATCAACCTCGAAAAGGTTGCCGACATCCTGCATAATACATGCAAGACGTTCAAGCCCCATCCCTGTGTCGATGTTGCCGTGTTCCATCTGTTGATAGTTTCCGGCTCCGTCCGAGATAAACTGTGTGAAAACTAAGTTCCAAAACTCGACATATCGATCACAGTCACAACCAACGGCACAGCTTGGATTATCACATCCGTATTTTTCCCCACGGTCAAAATAGATCTCGGAACAAGGTCCGCAAGGGCCAGCTCCAATCTCCCAAAAATTATCTTCGCGGCCAAGTCGAACCATCTTATCCTCCGCCACGCCAATATCTTTTGTCCAAATATCAAATGCTTCATCGTCTTCAAAGAAAACCGAAACATAAAGTCTGTCTACCGGAAGATTTAAAACTTCGGTGCAAAATTCCCAAGCCCACGCTGTGGCTTCTTTTTTAAAATAGTTCGCAAACGAAAAGTTTCCGAGCATCTCAAAATAAGTACCATGACGCGCGGTTTTACCAACCCTTTCGATGTCTGGAGTTCTTATGCATTTTTGACATGAAGTCGCCCGATTACTGGGAACTTGTTGTTGCCCCAAAAAATATTTTTTAAGCGGAGCCATTCCCGAATTTATAAGCAAAAGGCTGTTGTCGTCAAGCGGAACAAGCGGAAAACTTTCAAACCTATAGTGATCTTTGCTTTCAAAAAATTTGAGATACATCTCGCGCAGTTCATTAAGTCCTGTCCATTTCATAAACTTTCTCTCCCAAAAAAAATATAGGCCTCCGCCCCGATAAAATCAGGACGAACGCCGTTGTTTTAATACAATACAGCTTCCGCGGTACCACCCGAATTGCGCAAAAACTTGCGCCCCTCAAACACTTTAACGCAGTGGATACGTCATGTAAACATGAAGCTCGGCGGTTAGCACTCCCTCGATTTGTTAAAAACCTTTCAGCCAACGGATTTTCTCTCTTTCAAACAAACCTACATAGGATTATTCCGCTTCATCGCATTTTCTTTAATTATTATATATTTTAGGCATATATTTGTCAATTAATATTTTATATATTTAAAGAATTTTTAACATTAAAACCGCAAAATAAACAGTTTGTTAAAACATTTTTAACAATACCAAACTTTAATTTAATTTTGATATCTCGTCCGCTATCTCTTTAAAGATAGGCGCGGCACTTTTGTATCCGTAACCCTCGTTTTCAACCATAACGGTTACGACATATTCGGGTTGCTCCGCCGGGAAAAAACCCGTGAACCACCCTACAACCTGTGCCGAACCGTCGGGGTTTATTGCGCCCGTTTCGGCTGTCCCTGTTTTTCCGCCGGCTGTTACTTCGCTTGGTTTCCCAAGCGTTCCTGTTCCGTTTTCAACGACGTTTATCATGGCGTTTTTAATCGTATTTGCGGACTCATTCGATAATACCTCGCGCCCTTGTTGTTGCGAAACAACGTTTTCACCAACCTGTTTAATAACCGAAAGGTCTTTGTAAACTCCATCATTTGCAAAAACAAGGGTATACGCCGAAACGCAAAGCGGAGAAGCTAGAAGTTTTCCTTGTCCAAAGCTATGGTTTGCAAATTCGATGTCATTTTCAAGTTCATTAAGTGTTGGAAGGTTTCCCGAAACAAAACCATAGTTTTCATACAGATTAATTATTGAACCTACCCCAAGCGCACTTGCCGTATTGTAAACAGCGGTTTCCGAAGCTATGTTTGCAAGTTCGATAAAATAAACGTTACATGAAACTTCAAGAGCTTTTTCAAGGTCTACTTCGCCATGTTCCGTATTGTCATTACAACTAAATGTAATTCCGTTTATCTCGACACTTCCAGTACATTGTATCGCCGTATGTTCCGAAACGCCCGATTCAATAGCAGCAGCGGCTACAACCGGTTTATAGATAGAACCGACGGCATACGGTGTTACGGCGCGGTTTATTAGAGAGCTATCTCCCGAAAGAATAGAGCTTTCTATGTCGTTTTGGTCAAAGTTCGGGCGGCTAACGGTGGCTTTTATCTCCCCCGTTTGAGCCTCCACAACAACAACCGCCCCGCGTTCCATTCCGGCGTCCGCCGCTTTTTCCGCAATCGTTTGTATCCTGTTGTCAATTGTAAGCGATACGCCTTGTGGGTTTTCGTTGCTATTGTAAACCTCAATTTCCCCCATGTCCACGGCATAGTTTAGCGCGTTTACTTGAACCAAAACTGATTTTTCGTTTGTATTTTGGTTTAAAAAATCTTCAAATAGATATTCTAAACCCGAAACCCCAACATTATCCGAGTTGATATATCCGATTAAATGTTGTGCTATAGAATCATTTGAATACCGCGTTTCAAACGAAACGGTGTCTATCAATGAAGTTTGCGGAAAATCCTCTTCTATATCTATTAGAAAGGGTTTCGACTCGCCTTGTTGTATGCGACTTAAAACTTCGTTTGAGATGTTGTTTGACACATGCTCGGTGATGCTTAGATAGTTTCGGTCTTGTGGGTTTATAATCGCTTTATAGCTTAAATTTGTTCCTGTTATCTTTTGGTTGTTGCAATCATAAAAATTTGCACGTTCCGCCCCAACCGAAAGCCTATACGACGACTGGGACAAGCTGACTTCAAGCCCGGATGGATCGGACATTAAAAAGAATAATCTAATCATCAAAAGCTCAAGCATAGCAAAAAGAAATATCATAACCACCAAAAATCTTTTTCTTGTCATAAAAAAACAACACCACCTCAATCTTTTTTCACTTAAGATTATTGGCAGTGTTATTTTATTTTATTCATTAATAAGCTTTAAAAACTGCTCTTCTGTCAAAACTTCAACTCCAAGTTCGTTTGCTTTGTCAAGTTTACTTCCGGCATTTTCTCCCGCAACTACAAACGAAGTTTTTTTACTAACCGAAGACGCCGCTGTTCCGCCGTTGTCCTCGATTATCTTTTTAATCTCGTTTCGTGTAACGCTCACTAGTGTTCCCGTGACAACAATCGTTTTCCCCTCAAGCTTTTTCGATATTGAACTATCTTTGTAGTTTAAGTTAACTCCAAACATTTTAAGCCGAAAAATAACGTCTTTACTTCCTTCCGTTTCAAAAAAATCTTTGACGTTTTTAGCAATAACGGGGCCTATTCCGTCGATTGAATTAATATCCTCTTCGCTAGCAGACATGATTGAATCGATGTCTTTAAAAGTTTGAGAGATAAGTTTTGCCGCGCGTTGCCCAACATTTCTAATCCCAAGCCCAAAAAGCAAGCTATCAAGATTGTTTTGTTTTGAAATACCAATCGCAGAAAGAATATTGTTTGCGGATTTTTCCTTAATACCCTCAAGTTTAAGAAGTTGTTCCGATGTTATTGAATATATACTCGAAACTCCGTTTTCAAGGTATCCGGCTTGCAACATAGCATCCACAGTCGCAGGGCCTATCCCCTCGATGTTCATAGCACCTTTGCTTACAAAATGTATTATGTTTCGGCGCAGTTGTTCGGGACATTCGGGGTTTACACATCGCAAAGCCACCTCATCCTCTATCCTCACAACTGCCTCGTTACAAGACGGACAAAAAAGCGGGATTTCAAATTTCTTTGAACCGTCCTCGTGGTTATATGCTTTTAGTATCTCGGGGATAATATCCCCCGATTTATGTATGTCAACCGTGTCCCCTATTCTAAGATCAAGTTCGTCAATGAAATCTTGATTATGGAGCACAGCTCTCGAAACGGTAGACCCCGATATCAAAACCGGTTCCATAACTGCCGTTGGAGTCAAAACACCGGTTCTCCCAACCGAAACTTCGATGTTTATCACGTTTGTCGTTTTAATCTCGGGCGGAAATTTATACGCCGTCGCCCATTTTGGAAACTTGCCCGTTGATCCGATAATTTCTCGCTCGGGGATATTGTCGAGTTTTATGACCGCGCCGTCTATATCATATTCAAGCGCAGTTCTTTTTTCGCCAATCGTTTTAACTGCGCTGGCAATCTGTTTAACGTCTTCACAAAGAACAAAATCTGGCGACACGGGAAAACCCAGTTGTTTCAAAAATTCAAGTGACTCGTTGTGTGAAACAAACTGTTTTGTTGATCTTTGTATGTTAAAAACAAACATATCAAGGTTACGTTTTGCCGTTACTTCGCTATCCTTTTGCCTAAGCGAACCGGCCGCGGCGTTTCTTGGATTTTTAAACGGCTGTTTCCCCTCTAAAATTTGAGCTTCGACTATCTTTTCAAACTCTTTTTTCGGAAGATAAACCTCGCCTCTAACCTCCAAAAGTTCGGGTGCGCCCTCTAATTTTTTCGGCACCGATTTAATAGTTAAAAGATTTTCGGTTATGTCCTCCCCCGTCGTTCCGTCGCCACGCGTTGAACCTACCGTTAAAACTCCGTTTTGATATAAAAGAGAAACCGAAAGCCCGTCTATCTTTTTTTCCACAACAAACTTCGGATTTTTTGAAACTTGCTCTATCTTTTTAACAAACTGTTCGAGCTCTTCAAACGAAAACGCATTTTGCAAACTTTCCATCTTAACGGCATGGCTTACTTTAGAAAACTTTTCAGACGCTTTTCCGCCCACCTTTTGTGTCGGCGAATTTTTCGTCACAAGATCTGGACGTTGTTGTTCAAGCGATGACAGCAAAAGCAACATCTCATCATACTCAGCATCTGAAATCTCCGGGTTGTCCTGTTCATAATACAGCTTTGAATGATGTTCAATCTGTATTCTAAGTTCAACTATCTTTTGTTCAATTTCCATTTTCGTTTAATTCCCTCTCGAATAAGTTTGCAAGATCCCTAGCACAACATGCTTACGGTATTTAAATAAAGTTTTCTGTCTATAATCTTTGTCATATATTTTGTTTCGCCAAGCGAAAAATCGACAATCTGTCCATGTTTAAGCCCGATAGCGCGATTAGATATCTCGCCGCCCTCGATAAGCTCGATAGCTTTTGCCGCGAATTTGTTCGCCATAATCCTGTCATATCCACAAGCGTTCCCACCAAAAACAGTTCGCCCGAGAATTGTGGGAACCGTTTCAATTCCGGTTTTTGTTTCGACAAATTCGGTAATCTTTCCAGCGTTTCCGGCGAGCCCCGAGACAACAACGGTGAACTGTGTTTTCCCCATCCGCCTAAAGTATAGTATACGTTGAACAACATCTCGTTCAAGGTCATATTCAATCTCGGGAATTAAAACCGCGACCGCCTCGCTTGCCGACGCTATACTTAAAACAAGCGAACTATGTTCGCTTCCAATAACCTCAACTACGTCACATTTGGGAATTTCTTGTTCGCCATCTTTAAGGCGGTCGATAGTTTCAACAGCTTGACTTAATGCCGATTCAAAACCAATTGAATAATCTGAACACACAACATCGTTGTGTATCGAAGACGGTATGAAAAACGACGGAACACCTACTTCGGAAAGTTCCCTAAGCGCAAAAAGAGTCTTGTCGCCTCCTATTGCAATCAACGCATCTATTCCGTTTTTTTCACAGTTCACGCGTGATTTTTCAAGACCTTCGGTGGTTTTAATGTCGTCAAAACTTAACGTCGTTATTATTGAACCGCCTTTTTTCGAGATTCCTCGGACGTCGTTTATCGTTATATTAAAAAAACGATTGTCTATAAGTCCCTTAAATCCCCCGACAACTGCATGAACTTTTATACCTTTAAATATAGCGATTCTGACAAGATTATAAAGGACAGCATTTTTCCCCGGACTGTCCAAACCCGACGTTAATATTCCGATAGTTTTTACAGATTTAATCGTAACGCAACACATCCTACTAAAAAGTTAGTAATCCGATTAGTCTTTTTTCCCTGCCGCCGTGACCTCTTTAACGTTATCTTTCCCAACGATTTTCTCTGCCGTTCTCAAAAAATCACCTGAAAGGTCGACATAAAGTGTTGTCGGCGCCTTAATTTGAACTTTGGTGTCTTCAAAGTAAAAACGAACCTCGTTATCTCCTTTAAAATCCCCAAGAACAGTTTTAATTTTTTTGTAACTTGAATCGGATTCCGACTTTAATTTAATATAAACCTTGCTGTTTGTCACGCTCTTTTTGTCGATTGCTTTAAAATTCTGTTTATTGGTGTTTTTGCTATTAAATTCGTCCGGTAAAGAAACCTTGTCGAGAACTAACTTTGTCGCCTCATCCTCTCTTGAATTAACTCGTCCAACAACAACTACAACGTTGTTTGGCGAAAGCTGTTTTCGGTATTCATCAAAAACTTTTGAAAACACAATCGTTTCGATAGTCCCCGTTAAATCTTCAAGCTGGATAAACGCCATCGTCGTTCCGGATTTTGTAAGCTTTAACCTTATCGACGAAACGGAACAAACTATAGTAACCTTTTTATCGTCAAAGCTATTTGTTTCGTCATTTAAAAGCTTTCTTATATCACAGTTTGACACACTTTTTGCAAGCTCGATATAATCGTTCAACGGATGTCCCGAAAGGTATAGTCCCGTCGTTTCTTTTTCCATACTTAAAAGGTCTTGTTTGCTATATTCGTCAAGATGTGCAATCGTATCTTCGCTTGATTTTTCTGTTTCCTCAAGCGAAAAAAAGTCTATCTGCCCGCTTATATTTCGGCTTCTATCGTTGTCTATAGCTTTTAAAAGATTTTCCATTCCGACAACCATACTTCGCCTTGTCGGTTTAAACTCGTCAAAAGCACCGCAACGAATAAGGTTCTCAAGCGCCCTTTTGTTTATCTCGGTTCGGTATGTTCTTTCGCAGAAATCAATGAACGACAGAAACTCTCCGTCCTCTTTTCTAAGCTTACATATAGTTTCGATAAGTTGTCTACCAACGTTTTTAACCGCCAAAAGCCCAAATCTTATCGATCCGTTTTCATAGGTGAACTGTGAAAAACTTTTGTTTATTGTTGGAGGCAAAACTTTTATAGAAAGACGGTAACATTCCGATATATATTCAATAACCTTATCCGAGTTATCAAGAACGCTTGTTAAAAGAGCCGTCATAAATTCGGTTGTGTAATGGCATTTAAGATATGCCGTTTGGTATGCTATCAAAGCATACGCCGCCGCGTGGGACTTGTTAAACGCATACGACGCGAAACTTTCCATATCGGACAAAATGTCTCGTGCGACGTTCTCGGGAATTCCTCTTTTAATACAGCCGTCACATTCTTTGCCTTTTTCGGAACTTCCAAAGATAAACCTCTTGCCCTCTTGTTCCATAACGTCGTGTTTCTTTTTCGACATAGCGCGTCGAACAAGGTCGGCTTGTCCAAGGCTAAAACCAGCAAGTTCTCTAAATATCTGCATAACTTGTTCTTGATATACAATACACCCATATGTTACATCCAAAACGGTTTTTAAACTTTCGTGTTTATATGTTATCTTTTTTGGATTGTGTCGGTTTTGAATATAAGTCGGAATACTGTCCATTGGTCCCGGGCGATATAGCGAAATAACCGCTATCAAATCCTCGATATCAACCGGTTTAAGTCTTGACAAAACATTTTTCATTCCTTCGCTTTCAAACTGGAAAACGCCAAGGGTGTTTCCGCTTGAGAGCATTTCATATGTTTGTTTGTCGTCTACCGGTATATTATCTATGCAAAAATCCGGATGTAGTTTTTTTATCTCGGTTTCGGCGTCTTTTAATACAGTTAACGTGCGAAGCCCCAAAAAATCCATCTTCAAAAGCCCTAGTTCTTCGAGCGTCGTCATTGGAAACTGTGTCACAACTTGTTCGTCGTTCTTTTGTAAAGGAACGTAATCGCTCGCTTCGTCCCTCGTTATAACCACCCCCGCGGCGTGGGTTGAAGCGTGGCGCGGCATCCCCTCAAGTTTCATCGAAAGATCTACAAGTCGTTTAACGTTGGCGTCGCTTTCATACAGTCCGCGAAGATCGTTCGAAACTAAAAGGGCCCTTTCGATAGTCATCTTAATTTCTTGTGGAATTAGCTTTGCAACCCTGTCAACTTCGGCATATGGCATGGCAAGCGCGCGACCTACGTCGCGTATCGCCGCCCTTGCCGCCATAGTTCCAAACGTTATAATCTGGGCAACGTGGTCAAATCCGTATTTCGCCACAACATAATCAATTACTCGGCTTCGTTTTTCGTAACAAAAATCTATATCAAAGTCGGGCATACTTATCCTTTCGGGGTTTAAAAACCTCTCGAAAAGCAGATTGTATTCTATTGGGTCGATTCCGGTTATTCCCATACAATAAGCCGCAAGACTTCCGGCGCCCGAACCCCTTCCGGGTCCTACAGGAATATCGTTTCTTTTCGCATAGTCTATAAAATCATATACAATCAAAAAATAGTCGGTAAATCCCATCTTTTGAATTATGTCTATTTCAAACTCTAATCGATTTTTAACCTCTCGCTTAACATCGTCGCCATATCTCTCTTTAAGCCCGTCATAACATAATTTTATAAAAAACTCTTCGTTTGGCGTTCCGTCGGGGGTTGTGAAAACCGGAAGCTTTGTATTTCCAAATTCAAATTCATAGTCACACATCTCGGCTATAGCTGCCGTGTTATAGATAGCTTCGGGAACCTGTGGAAAAATCTCCAACATCTCCTGTTGCGATTTAACGTAAAATTCTTCCGTTTTAAACTCTAAAACATCTTTGTCTTCAACCGTTTTGTTAGTTTGAATATACACAAGTGTCTTTTGCATATTTGCGTCAGACTTTTCGATATAATGACAATCGTTGGTTGCGACGAGAGGAATTTCGGTTTCTTTTGAAAGTCTAATAAGCCCCGGCAAGATATCCCTTTGTTCTTCAATCCCGTGGTCTTGTATCTCTATAAAAAAATTACCTTTACCAAAAGTCTTTTGATACCAAAAAGCCTTTTGAGTGGCTTTTTCATAGTCGCCCGACAAAAGTGCCTGTGGTATCTCTCCGGCAAGACAAGCAGAAAGCGCAATTAATCCTTCGCTGTAGATAGTTAAAAGTTCCGCGTCTACCCTTGGTTTTCCGTAAAATCCTTCGATGTTTGAAAGGCTTACAAGCTTTATAAGATTTTTATATCCCGTTTCGTTTTTACATAAAAGCACAAGGTGATAAGGACTAGTGTCTAACTTGTGAACCTTGTCAAAACGCGTCCGAGGCGCAACGTATACCTCGCAACCTATAATCGGTTTAACCCCATGTTTTTTTGCAGCCTTAAAAAAATCCACAACACCGTACATAGAACCGTGGTCGGTAATAGCGACAGCTGTTTGACCGATATTTTTAACGTGTTGCATAAGTCGGTCGATTCTGCACGCACCGTCCAACAGGCTGTATTCGGTGTGTAGATGTAGATGAACAAATTCATTTTTAATTTTGTCAGCCAAGTTTTTTCTCCTTTAACTCTTTAACCAACGTTCTAGCTTTTGCCAAACGATGGTTAATCCCCGATTTTGAAAGCTTGGGCTCGCACAATTTCCCAAGTTCAACAAGGGAGATCTCGGGGTTTTTCAATCTTAAATTAATGACCTCCAAAAGTTCGTTTGAAAGCAGATTTGTATAGTCCTCAATTCCGCTAAAAAGTTCGACATCTTTTGACGATGCCTTAACAAGTTTATCGATGTTTGCGCTTTCACAGTTAATTCTTCGATTAACCGAGTTTCGTATATCCTTGACTATCTTGTGGTTAACTAGCTCAAACATCGCGTCGTTTGCGCCCATAAAACTTAGTACATCTTCAATATGTGTGCTATCTTTAAAATACATCACTTTGGAATATCCGCGGTCGGTCGATTTTGGAAAAAACTCTTTTTGTTCAAAAAGAGACATTAAATCTTCAAACAGACGTTTTTTGTGTGTCGAAAACTCTAGATGGTAACCACATTCGGGGTCTACAATCGTCCCGCACGAAATAAACGCCCCCGCCGCAAACGCACCAAAACATTCTTCACAAAAGAAATTATCCCCTATAATCCTATAGTTTGGCTCGTCCCCCGTGTAACCATAATCCAACAATATTCTTTGGTTGGTTTGCTTAGAGGTAGTCTTTAAAACGGTGGCAGAATTTTTGATTTCTGTTGTAAAATCTGAGTCTGACGACCCAGCCAATAAAAAACTTTTTAAAACCCGGTCCGCTATCTCGTTGTTAGAAAGCCACATTGTTATATTATTTTTTGAAAAACTTTTTGCAAACGAAAGTATGCCATACAAAAGCGACGAGACGCAACACGACTCTCGCTCGACAAACAAAACCTCGCTTTTACATTGTATACTAAACGACATAGACTTCCTTTATTTTAAAATATCTCGGTGTATTGTTTTACATTTAAGCTCGGTTTTTTTTATGTGTTCAGTTAGTCGCTCGGCAAACGCTACCGAACGGTGGTGGCCGCCGGTACACCCTATTGAAATTACAAGTTGGCTTTTTCCTTCTTTAATGTAAAGTGGTATCAAATAATCGATCAACATCGAATATTTGTTAAACAACTCATTAGATTCCTCAAAGCTCCAAACAAACTCATAAACTTCTTTGTCAATACCGGTAAGGTCACGAAGTTCAGGATAGTAGTATGGGTTGTCCAAGCATCTAACATCAAGCACAAGGTCGCTTTCGGACGGTATTCCGTCATGCTTAAACCCAAACGACAAACAGGTTATAATAAGCGATTGTGTGTCGTTTTCAAGGAACATAGCCGAAATCCTCGCTTTTAGCTGTGCTAAAGAAAGAACCGAAGTATCTATGTAGAAATCTGCCATGTTTTTAACTGGCCCCAAGAGATTTCTCTCGTCCTTTATAGCGTCACGAGTCGAGGTGTTTATCTCGGTTACCAATGGATGTTTTCTTCTTGATTCGCTATATCTTCTCATAAGTATCTGGTCGGACGAATCAAGAAACAGAATTTTACAATTAATCCCGAGTTCTTTAAGCGAAACAATACTATCGAACAAACCTTTAAAAAGTTCGCCCGTTCTAACATCTGTTACAACCGCTATCTTGTTTGATATCTCGGATTGTATCATTATCTGAGAAAACTTCGGTATAAGTTCGGGGGGCATGTTGTCTATGCAAAAATATCCGATGTCTTCAAGCACATCTGCAACCTGTGACTTTCCCGCTCCCGAAAGACCTGTTATGATTAAAAAATCCATAATTCACGTCCTTTTCAATTTTAAGATTTTTTACGTTTGCATGATAAACTCCATGTTTTTTGCCCACAATTATCAATCAACCATTACCGCAAAATTTCAACCTCACATTCAAGCGAAAAACCTGTTTTGTTTAAAACATCTTGTTTAACAATTTCTATAAGCTCTAAAATATCTCTTGTCGTTGTGTCCCCTTTGTTAACTATAAAACCACTATGTTTTGTGCTCACTTCGGCATCGCCAACTCTGCGTCCTTTAAGCCCACAATCTTCTACAAGCTTCGAGGCATACGCTCCATTTGGTCGTTTAAATGTGCTTCCACAACTTTTGTACTCAAGCGGTTGTTTTTGCACCCGACGTCCCATAAGATCATCCATCTTTGCTTTGATATCTTTTTTATCGGATTTTTCAAGCGAAAACGTCGCAGACAGTATAATTAAATCGGAACGCTCATGAAAAACGCTGTGACGATATGAAAGATTTAACTCGTCTTTTGCCACATGCTTTATCTCGTTGTCGCCCGTCAACACCTCGACAGACACTATAACGTCGCACATCTCGCCGCCATACGCTCCGGCGTTCATATACACCGCTCCGCCAACCGTTCCCGGAATTCCAAAGGCAAACTCAAGCCCCGAAAGATTTTTTTCCATAGCCAACACGCAAAGTCTATTGAGCGGCATTCCCGCTTCGCTTGTAACGCTTTGTTCACTAAACTCTATTCGTTCAAGCCCACCCTTGGTTATAACAACATGACCGTCATACCCTTCGTCAAGTGCCAACACGTTTGAGCCGTTGCCCAAAATTTTAAACTTTTGATTTTGTTCCCTTAAAAGTTTAATCGTTTGTATGAAAGCTGTTTTGTTTTCAGTCACAATAACAGCTTTTGCTTTTCCTCCGGTACCAAATCCGGTGTATGTTTTTAACGATTCGTTTGCGAGATATCTAGCTTGTATATCCTTAAAATCTTTTTCACACATCTTTAAAGACCATCCTTAGTTTCGGTGATATAGTTTTTGCCACACCGATTTTAAGGTGGCAAATATTACTTTTTAATGTTGGTTGTAAAAATTAATTACACACCAAACAAACTGTTGTCTGTCTCGAGACCTAAAAGCTTCATAAGTTCATTTGCGCTATTGTATCCCATCTTTTTCTGACGGTTGTTCATTGCGGCAACCTCAAGCAAAATCGCAAGGTTTCTTCCTGGCTGAACCGGTATCGTTATCGTTGGGATATCAACGTCTAGTATCTCGGTGCTTTCGTCGTCAAGTCCAACACGGTTGTAGTTTTTTCCCACAACCCAATGTTCAAGATTAATAATTAGATCAACCCGTTCGGAAACTTTAACCGAACCCATTCC